>CAYTUO010000066.1:0-6618 GCA_964441015.1 uncultured Pleurocapsa sp. | reverse complement strand
ATCTTAGAAGTGGCTGGCTATTGCTATTTGGCAGTCGTTGTCAGAGGCGAACCTTCTAAACAGTTTATCGAGCGACTCGAAAAAACGCTCGGTCAGATAGTTCTCCAATACGGTAAACTCATTGCTGCCTACGATGGCGATCCGGTAACTATTCCCAATTCGATAGAAAAACTGCTAGAAAAGTTAGCCAAGACTGAAGCACAGGAGAAAGCTTCTAAACCTCCTTATGCTCTGCTATTGCTAGTAAGTAGCATCATTCTCATCTGGGGATTCGTGCTGTATCGCGCTCATGTTGCTAATCGAATTGAAACGCAAACCAATGCTGCTTTAGATGCTGCGCCAGAATTATCTGTCTATCGCCTTACTACTGAAGTGCATCATGGTCAGTTGACTCTCGCGGGAAAAGTTCCCAACGACTATCTTAAAGACAAAGCCGGAAAAATTGCCAGTCAAGTTGCTCCAAATTTAAAACTGGATAATCAGATTATTGCTGTATCAGTCCCTCCAGATCCCGTATTAACCGCAGGAGAGATAGAAAGAGTGACTTGGATCTTTAATCGAAAAGAGGGGGTAGCCATTAATACTCGTCACGAATATGGAACAAAAACAGTAACAGTAGAAGGAATTGTACCCGATCTGACTGAAGCTGAACAAATTACCCAAGCCTTTCAGCAAATTCCCGGCGTGGAATCCGTCACCAATACCGTACAAATTCGACCGATTCTTGAGACTCGCATCTACTTTGAATCCGGTTCAACCCAATATGCTTCCTCAGATATCTCGGCTCAAATTAGAGCTATCCGACAATTTCTCGAACAGAATCCCAGAGTGCATTTAAGAATTATCGGTCATACTGATTATAGGGGTGGCCAGTCCAGCAATCAGGAGTTAGGAATAAGACGCGCTCGTATGGTTCAACAAGCTTTGATTGCCGAGCAAATCAATCCAGCACGATTGCATATTTCTGGCAGTACGGAACTTCCCCCTGGTGTAACAGCAGATCGCCCTTTATGGTTAAGTCGATGCGTCCGGTTTGAAGTGTTTATTCCTTAGTCATTAGTCATTATCTCATGTCTGTAATCTCTAAAAAAATTTGCTTTATTGGTGATTATGGAGTCGGCAAAACAAGCTTAATTCGTCGTTTTGTAGACCGACAGTTTAGCGATCAGTACTTATCCACGCTAGGCGTAAAAATTTCTCGCAAGTTAGTAGAAATTCCAACAGCAGATAGTGCAAACTACAAGCAAATTCAACTTTTGATCTGGGATCTGGAAGGTCAAACTAAATTTCATGCTATTACCCCAAGTTATTTACAAGGAGCAGCAGGTGCTGTTATTGTTGCCGATCTGAATCGTCAAGACACGATCGCTCATGTGACAGATCATATTAACTTAGTGTCTTCAGTAAATCCTAAAGGCGTGAGCGCGATCGTGGCATTGAATAAATCGGATCTTTACGATGAACAAAACCTAGAAAAACTGTCTCAAATCGATTGGTTTCAAGACTATCCTCAGATCGTTGCTACTTATACCACTTCCGCCAAGATAGGAAAAAATGTAGATGAAATTTTTCAAAAATTAGCGCATAGTATGATGAAAGGCATAACAGTTTAATCAGGATAAGGCTTCTATCTCTTAACATCAGTTAGCCAACATTCTCTTAGTAAGATAACTATAGTATGAAAAAAACATAAGAAATTAGTTAAGATAACTAAAGCAAAAGCCATATTCCTATGACAATAGATAAGGCGATCAACAAAAATCCCCCGATGGTCTCTTCCCAAACAGCAGTGACAGAAGCGATCGCTATGATGGAGAAAGCGCAAGCGAGTTGCGTCTTAGTAGTCGAGCAGCAGCAATTAGTCGGTATCTTTAGCGAAAGAGATGCCCTCAAGTTAATCGCTGGGGGGAAAGTCTTGGAAAGAGTAGCGATCGCCGAAGTGATGGCCCGCAATTTTACGACCCTTTCTGTCAAAGAATTATCTGATATTTCTTCCTTATTGCGCCAAGATCACCTTGATTACCTGCCTATTCTGACAGAGGACGGACGAGTTTTTGGTCTAGTTACGCGATCGGCGCTTCTAGAAGTTTTGCCAGAAGAAATTACCGAACAAAGCGATCGACTCGGACAAATGGAAAAACAAATTGTCGAACTGACCAATTCCAATGCCCAACTCCAGTTAGAACTGGATATTTACAGGGACTTAGAAGAAGAACTACGAACCAACGAACGGGCATTGCGCCTCAATCAAGAGCGACTGGATAGCATTCTCGATTCTATCGACGATGTTCTGTGGTCGCTGGCTCCCTATACCTTTCAGTTATTTTATCTCAACACGGCAACCGAAAAAGTTTATGGGCGCAAGATTTCAGAATTTATCCAGAACATTAATTTGTGGCGAGAGGTCATTCACCCAGAAGATCGAGAACGGGTTGACGAAGCGCTTAACGCCTTGTATGTAACTGGCAAAGCGGAGTTAGAGTATAGAATTTTGTTACCCGACAGGGAAATTCGCTGGATTCGCGTTCGTGCCCACCTAATTGTCGATCCTGACGGCACTCCCACCCGCATTGATGGAATTACGACGGATATTACAGAGCGACATCGAATTCAGGAACAATTACGATACGATGCTCTTCATGATGGATTGACGGGTCTAGCTAATCGGAATTTGTTAATTGATCGCCTCAAACAAGCGATTAGACGCAACCAACGGCGAGAAGATAATCTATTTGCTTTACTCTTTTTAGATCTCGATCGCTTCAAAATTGTTAACGATAGTCTCGGTCATCTATTCGGCGATCGCCTGATCGTTGCTGTGGCCCAACGTTTGGAAAAATGTCAGCGTGCAGGAGATACAGTCGCTCGTCTGGGAGGCGATGAATTTGTCATCTTGCTTGAGGATTTGGCAGATACTGACGGCGCTCTCAAAATTGCCGATCGCATTCAACAAGCACTAAGATTGCCCATCATCCTCGATAATCAAGAAATATTCCTCACTGCTAGCATCGGTATTGCGATCGGAAATTCTCAAACCTACACCAATCCAGAACAAGTTACCGATCTTCTGCGAGATGCAGATATTGCCATGTATCGCGCTAAGGCACGCGGCCAAGGAAATTACGAAGTTTTCGCTCCTTCGATGCACGTTTATGCTCTCAAGCGATTGCAGCTAGAAAATGACCTGCGGCGGGCGATCGCTCGTATAACTTCGCCAGGGGAAGAAATCTCAGAATTTGCCGTTTACTATCAACCGATTTTTTCTTTATCTAACCAGCAGATAGAAGGTTTTGAGGCACTGATACGCTGGCAACATCCAGAAAAAGGTACGATCTTTCCTATCGATTTCATCGCGATCGCAGAAGAAACCGGACTCATCGTCCCTCTCGATCGCTGGGTTGTAGAGACAGCTTGCTATCAATTACGCGCTTGGCAAGAGCAATTCTCAACCCTTTTGCCCCTAACCGTCAGCGTTAATCTTTCTGGCAAGCACTTTGATCGGCCCGGATTAATCGAATTTCTCGATAATGTTCTTCAGGAGACTGGTCTAGACGGCAACACTTTGAAGTTAGAGATTACCGAAAGCATCGTGATTGAAAATACCGAATCAGCAACAATTATGCTAAAGCAGTTGAGGGAACGCAAGATACAAGTCTGCCTCGACGACTTCGGAACGGGCTATTCCTCTTTGAGTTATCTCCACAGCTTCCCGTTCAATACCTTGAAAATCGATCGCTCTTTTGTTAAACAATTGGGAATAGAAGAAGAGAATGATGAAATCGTCAAAGCGATCGTCAATCTGGGCTTAATCTTAGGGATGAATGTCGTTGCTGAAGGAGTAGAAACCCAAGAACAAGTTTCGCAGTTGAAAAGCTTAAACTGTCATTACGGACAAGGTTACTGGTTCTCTAAACCTATAAACAGCGACGCTATGACCAAGTTTTTAAACAGTTATCAGTGATTGGTGATTGGTGATTGGTGATTGGTGATTGGTGATTGGTGACTACTGACTCCTGAACTCCTGAACTCCTGCCTTCAATAACTAATAACTAATGACTATCTGCTTTTGTCCCATTACCGAAGCTTTTCGTGCTAATCGCCTCGACAATATTCGTCTGCTGGCGACTGATATGGATGGAACCCTCACGCAGCAGGGAAAATTTACGGCTACTTTACTACAATCTCTAGAAGCCCTATCCAACCAAGGGATTACTGTCTTAATCGTAACGGGGCGTTCTGCTGGATGGGTCGATGGGATAAAGAGCTATTTACCTGTTAGTGGCGCGATCGCAGAAAATGGCGGGGTTTTTTATTCCACTCATAGTGAGGCTCCCGAACTGCTTATTCCTATTTTTGACCCGACGCTACACCGCCAGCACCTCGCCCAGGCGTTTCAATATCTCAAGACTTACTATCCCCATTTACAAGAGACGACTGATAACCGCTTTCGCATTACGGATTGGACATTTGATGTGAGGGGATTAACCCTGCAAGACTTGCAACACCTAGCAGCCCTTTGTCAAGAAAAAGGTTGGGGCTTTACTTACAGCACGGTTCAATGTCACATCAAACCCTTGCAGCAAAATAAAGCCTCCAGTCTCCAACAAGTTTTAGAGCGATACTTTCCTCAAATTCCCAGCGAGCAACTTCTAACCATTGGCGATAGTCCTAACGATGAATCGCTCTTCGATCGCAGCCAATTTCCCCTTTCAGTAGGCGTTGCCAATATTCTAGAGTACGAGCATCAGCTTCAACATCGACCGACCTATATAACGACAGCAACTGAAGGCAAAGGATTTTCTGAAGTCGCCAATCTAGTGATTCAAGCAACTCGCCAGAACGGCAACGCGATCGCCCTTATTTAGCAGTTGTTCCATCTTCTGTGAAGAGGACTCAGGCAGCTTGGACAAATGAACGATGCCCCACAGACTAGCGGTCAAAAAAGCACTGTAGAAAAGACGTTCTATCATTGGCTCCTCCTCTTCACACTTAAGCTAGCGTTAGCTGGCAAGAATTCCGAAAAACTCGCCAAAAGCTCAAATTACTTCAACAACTGAGCCGCTTTTTCCGCAAAAAATTGATAATTTTACCGATGACAGAATGCTGTTAAAGGCGATCGCGCTGAAGCGTAACTCTAATAAGGTATTGTAAGAAACGATTGCGCTCCCTACACGGTCTATAAAACGATAAAGTAAGCTTGTTTTTCAAGCCAGATGCTCGATGCATTGACTTGCCTAATCTACTAACATGACCCAGTTAAATTACGCTTTTACCTTATTTGTAAGCTTATTCGTGGGAGCTATTCCCTTCCTCTTGTTGGGAATTTTGGTTTCCAGTTGGTTGCTGGTATTTATTAACGAGCATCAATTCGTTGCCAGGTTTCCGCGCAGTCGCATTTTAGGCGCTATTGTCGGGAGTAGTTTAGGAATGTTAGTGCCTGTAGGTCAGTATGGAAATATTCCCGTAACCCGACGGCTATTAATGCATGGAGTCCCCATTCCAGTCGCCATCAGTTTTCTCGTCGCCGCGCCTACCATCAATCCATTCGTGCTGTGGTTAACCTGGAAAGCCTTTCCAGAACAGCCGCAAATCCTTTTCTTTCGAGTCTTGTTTGCCTGGATTATTGCAGTTGTCATCGCCTGTATTTTTAGCACTTATCGAGACAAGCTTCCTGACAATGGGGAAACCAACGAGATCGAAAGTCGCTCTAGCTTGCTGCGATCAGGCAGTTTTTTGCGATCGCAACAACAGAATCAGCCTTTACATCGAGTGGGAAATTTGGTTTACGAATATCAAACGACAATCCCTAACAAATCCTGGAATCTATCTGTTCGCCTCTTTTTAGAAAACACTATCCGAGAATTGCTAGAGTTAGCAAGCTTTCTGGTTTTAGGCTGCGCGATCACCTCCCTTGCTCAAGTGTTCCTTCCTCAAGAGGTGCTTTTGAATTGGAGCAAAACTCCCAGTACTCAAATTTTAGTCATGCTGCTGCTGGGAGTCGTCTTATCAATTGGCTCGACAGCTAACGTATTTTTCACCAGTTTCTTGACGGGTACGTTCTTGAAAGGAGCGTTGCTGGCATTTTTGCTATTGAGTTCGATTATCGATCTCAAAGGGATAGCCTTGATGCTATTAACATTTCGTCCTAAATTCGTGCTTTACTTACTAATCTTGGCAACACAAATAACCTTTTTATTAACTTTATTATTAAATTTTTACGTTACTTAACCAAGTAAAGAATGTAAACTTTAGTTGCAAAGCCAAGTTTTAATAAAATCAGGATGCTACATTAATAATTGAAGCTAATAAAGCTTCCCTGGCAGATAAGCTTGCAAGGTTAAACCATTAATCAAATAGGAGAAAAACCTGTTTAAGTTCACATCTGTCTCGTTAATCGGCAATAGCAGCAATCAACTTAAGCACTTATATTTCCTCAAGTAGCACCAAGGGAGCAAGGCATCTGAAGTTAGTTTCAGTGCAACTCCAGGGAAGATTGAGTAAGTGAGGGGGTCTCTAGGAGCTTTTGCTTGATTGCTGTTATTGTGTTTGGAATGCTTGGCGAGCAGTAATCAGTAATCAGTAATCAGTAATCAGTAATCAGTAATCAGTAATCAGTAA
>CAYTUO010000065.1:0-14852 GCA_964441015.1 uncultured Pleurocapsa sp. | reverse complement strand
CCCCCGTATAGACAACCGCGCTTAATCCCCCGTGTTTCAACCGGGGGAGTGTCAATGATAAGTGATAGTAGATGCCAGTTTCCAGGGCAGAGCTTGTTGGAGTTGGGTAAGTTCGTCTCGATGGGCAGTAACAATCGCCAGCGTTTTAGGCTCCCCTGCCGCATTAGATAGCGATTCGACTTTTAAAAAAACCTTTTCTAAACGTTTGGCTCCCCTCCAATAAAACACGCCTGCTGCTGGGGCCAATAAAGTTAGAGCCAGGAAAAAAATGGTTCCTGAAGGATAAAGAAACGAGAAAACAAGAGCCAAACAAAGCAACCCCAAAGCTGCCAGTACGCTTAAGAAAATAGCCAGAAACCAACTCGGACGCACAATTCCTTGAAAAACAATCTGACTTTTCTGGGCATCAACCGCACTCACCTGATAAGCACGTTGAGAAAAATAAGCCTGTAATCGTTCGAGGAGGGATTCTTCAGATTCTTCGGCAATTAACTCGATCTGTTCGGTTCGCTCCTTGACAGAAGCTCGAATAAAGAAAAACAAGCCCACCATTAATAATAGGGTCAGCAGAAACGTAGAAGAAAGAATTGAGGTATTATTCACGGCAGTAATTGGCAGGAAATCTTCTGAAGTGTGGGCAAACCGAACGATCCATCTTAGCGATCGCTATAGTAGTGACTGTAGTAATAGCTGTAATAGTAAGAACCAGAGCCGCTACGAGTTACGCCATTGGCAACCATGCCCAAGAGAGGAACCTGAGCTAATTTTAATTCATCCACACAGTTCTTCAAAGCCGAGCGATCTGTCTTGCTGATCCTAGCGACCAGAATAATTCCAGCCGTTGCTGCTGCCAAAATTCGACCATCAGCAAAACCCAACACCGGAGGCGTATCGTAAATAATTAAGTCAAACCAGCCTTTGTGTCGTAACTCCTCCATCAACAGTTGCATGCGCTTGGAGGCCAGTAACCGAATCGGATCGGGGGGAATCTCGCCAGCCGTGATTACGGACAAATTTTCCCATTGGGGAACTTGTTGAATGGCTTCTTCTAGAGCCAAACCCGTTGCCAGAATGTTGCTCAGTCCCTGCCCATTTTCTATCCCAAGTCGGTGATGTACTTGAGGTCGTCGCAGATCCGCATCGATGAGGAGAACGCGCTGTCCCATAGCTGCGGCCGCTTGAGCCAAGTTAGTAGAAACTGTCGATTTTCCGTCTCCTGGTTCGGCTGAACTGACCACAAAAGAAGTCAGGGTATTGTCCGAGCCTAACAGTCTGATATTAGTATTCAAGGAGCGGAAAGCTTCAAGGAAGCCCGATGTCTTGTATCCTTGGCGTTTTTGCTGATTTTTATCAGAAGATTCGGTCTTGACGCGACTATTGCCAATTTGTAGCTTAGGCAAGCTAATTTCCAGCACTTTCTCAATCGCCTGGAGATCTTTTTGTAAGGGAATAACGCCAAGCAGAGGGAGATTGGTTTCATTCTTGAGTTCGTCAGAAGAGTGGAATACCGGATCTAAGCGTTCTGCTAGAAAGGCTGCTCCCAATCCTAACAGTAAGCCGCCCACGACTCCCAGCGCTAAATTTCTTACTGGTTTGGGAGAGATGGGGTCTTCTTTAATTTCTGGCTGCGCGATCAACTGCCAAGGTACGACTTGTTGAGCCGCCTCAATTTGCAGCTTTTCCTGAGCCTCTAAAAAGCGATTCAAGCTTTCGGTTTCTACCATGAGTTCTCGTTGCAGTTCTGTATACTGACGAGTCAGGAGGGGCATTTGCTTGATTTGTTGGTTGATAGTTGTTATTTGTTGCTCCAAAGCAGCGCGTCTCATTTGTAAAATTTCGCGTTCGTTGTTAGCTTGAACGAATTGCTGGTTGAGTTCTAAGCGAAGCGAACTGGGAGACGCAAGGGAGGGGGAATTATCAATTACTCCAGAAAATCTATTGCCTAGTACTTTTTGGGCTTCCTCTTGCAGGAGGGGCAACAAATTGTTGCGTTTTTCTTTGAGGGTTTGGATGACTGGGGTGGTATCGAGGAAGCGAGAGGATTCTTTGGCCAGTTCGAGTTCTACTTCCTGAAGCTGGTTGAGCAAATTTTGATAGCGAGGCGATTCACTCAGATAACTCGCGGCGAGCGCTTGATTGGGGTTAAGTCCAATTTGTTGCTGGAGAAGGCTATAGAGAGAATGGGTCTCATTGAGTTTGACCTGAGTGTCAAAGTATTTTTCTTCTAAGCTAGCGAGTTGTTCAGATAACTGTGTTGCTTGTGCTTCTGGATCGAGGAGATTGTATTTTTGTCGAAACTGTTGCAGTTGTTTTTCGCGAAGTTGGACTTGGGCGCGTAACTTGGGCAATTGTTGTTTGACAAACTCAATGCCTTGATTGACCTCAATTTTGCGCTCTTCTAAGGAATAGTTGAGATAAGTATCGGCGAGAAGCTCTAAGATATAGTCAATTTTTTCGCGATCGGCATCTTCATAGGCGATTTCTAAAATTTTTGTTTTTTCCAGTTGACCGATTTCCAAAGGCGAATTCTTTTCTTTGATCAAATCCTCATATTCAAATTCTGGATATTTGCGAACAATCTGTTCGATGATTGGATTCAAAATACTGGGACTGCGTAATACCTCAATTTGCGTGTCATAGTCTATGTCATCGCTCATCCCCAATCCTTCCAACTTCATCCGATCCTCAATATCAGTGAGCGCCTGTGCCGTCATCGGTTCGCCTATGAGGAGTCGAAATTTGCCTTGGTAGGTTGGCGTTTTTATGAACGTCCACAGGCCAGCGAGAGTTGTCAAGCCGACTGCTATGGCAGCAATCAAGCGAATCCGATGTTTGACGACCGTCCACAATTGACGAAGATTGATTTCTTCCTCATCATCATCGCGATAGGTTTGAGTCACTAGGGGCGGCGCATAAACCTGAGTCCCATTCTCATGACTTTTTAGTAGAGTAAATTGTGCGGAAACTTGTTTATCCTCCATCCTTTTTTCTCCTCACCTTATTATGTTGCCGAGCGATCGCTTGTTTGAAAAATCGAATTCCCTATCTCATTAAAAACATCATCTAAACAAAAGATTAAAAATATTGAGCAAACCAAAAGCAGAGCCAATCGGACTTAAGACAGTCGCGATCGTATCGGTTGCCGACGCTATCCCAGAGCGTTTAACAACGATGACATCATTATTGCGTAAGGTGGGGTTGTGTTCGTCATCAATTCCTTGGGCAAAATCTATATCGATGTCCCGCTTGGAAACTGTACCGTTAGGATTGAGGCGAATTAATTCTACGGTGTCCTTATCGGCACGCCTGTCGTCAAACCCTCCTGCTGCTAGCAAGGCTTGGTTTAAGGGGGTATTCGGTGGGATTTCGACTAAACCTGGTTTTTTGACTTCTCCTACCACATTGACGCGAATAGTAGCGGGTGAAAAGCTTGCGGCTGCAAGAGATTCAGATTCTTTAGGATCGATCGCTTGAGCGGTAGGGATGACGATAGTATCTCCGTCTTGCAAAATGATATCTTTATCAATGCTTCCTGTTTCAAGCAGTTCCCACAAATTAATATCTATCGTCTGTTGGGTTCCCATGCGAGTAAAACGGCGAACTTCAATATGACGAACATCAGCTAAAGGTTTAATCCCTCCTGCCAGTTGAATTGCCTTAGTCAACCTGGGGGATTCTAGTTGAATAGTATTGCTACCGCCAGCAGTCACCTTTTCTGGAGTCACTTTGTAAGATCCCGGACGATAAACTTCTCCAACGACGGCTACGTTAAGCTCTCGATCGGCTTGAATGCCAAAATTAGCGTCAGCGAGTTGGCGGGTTTCGTTGGGATCGATCTGTTCTTTTGTGGGAACGATCACCGTGTCTCCATCCCGCAAGGTAATATTTTGAGTTTGATTGCCTTGTTGGAGCAATTCCCACATATTTAAGTTTAAAACCTGCTGTTTTCCTTGGAAAAATCGTCGAATTTGCACTTTGCTAACGTCTGCGGCAGTTGTGATGCCACCCGCTTGCTGAATCAAATCGGTTACTGAAGGAAATTTTTGCGTTTGCTCTTGACCCACAGCAAGGGTATAGGAACCCGGACTGGTGACTTCTCCAGAAATCGCGACTTTGAGAGGACGAGGGGAAAGCAAACCTACTGTTACGACAGGACGCTTGATATAGACAGCATAGTTTTGCGACAAAAGGGCACTGGCTTGCGATACAGTAAGTCCCTCGACTTTTAGATTGCCAACAATGGGAAAACTGACCGTACCATCTACTAGGACTAAGAACTCTCCGCTAAACTCTGGCACTTGAAAAATATCTACACGAATGCGATCGCCTGCTCCTAATGTATATTCTGTTTCCGCCGATGAGGAATTGATTTCTGAATAGGATTGGGAGTTTGAGGTAGTAAGAGGCTGTCGAGCGTAGGATGGCAGGGATAAAGGAGAACTTAGCAACAATAAGGCAGTAAGTGCAGAAGCTTGGCGGCTTCTCTTGCCAAAAAACTGACGCGATATCGGATTGAACATTATCACTCCCAGCAGACCATGACCCAACGAGAATTAGCTTAACTTTAACAATTCAATAATAATTTTTAGGTTACTTTAGCAGATTAAACCATGTTCGTGCCATCGTCACTAAATAAATTTTCCTGGTTGGAGCAAGTTTTATCCTAGATTATAGGGGGTTAGGTGAGAGCGTATGGCAAATAAGCAAAAGTTTCCTTATCTGTTGGGATCGAAGTGGACGGCTAAACAAACTACTTGGGGGTGGCGGCATTTTCAAGTAGTCAACCGGAAAAACCAAGGAAAATGGGTTTTTGCAGAAATGGTCTCTTCTTGCGATCCTAAAGTTCGCTTCTGGATTAATGCAAAACAGCTTAAAGATAGCTCTCTCTGGCAACCTGGATGGCAAACTTTGTCTGAGATGAATCAACCAGAAGAGTTAGAAGATATTTAGTCCTTAGTCATTCCAAATTTCTTGTAAAAGAGACGGAAGATTGGCATTTAATCGTCCCGCTCGAATAAATTCAGCATAGGTATCCGCTTCAATGTTTAATAATTGTTCTCGCAGTTGTTGCAGATCGAGCGATCGCAATTGAGGATGTTGAGTTTGTAGTTTCTCAATGTTTTCTTCTACACTCTCTAGTTGTTCTTTGATTAATTTTTTTTCCTGGCAATAGGAATCGGGATCGACTTCTGGAGAAGTATCGAGTTTAAGGAGATAGTCGAGGACTCGCTTGAGAGCGACTCGACGTGCCAGCAATTCTGTATACTCTTGACGAATCAGGCGATCGCCAATTAAGTCTAATTTTTCTAATAGCCATTTGATTGTCAATCCCTGAAATAATAGGGTAAATAAAACAACTCCAAAAACGGCTTCTATAATTTCTTGTCTTTCTATTAAAGTGACAGGGGTACTCAAGGCCAGAGCAATAGAAACAGAACCTCTTAACCCTCCCCAACATAAAACTGTTTGTTCTCTAAACGTAATTTGCGTTTTAGCTATCCAATTGCTTAAATTACCCAAGCCATAAATAGAAATAATTCTCGTAATAATGACAGAGACAATTGCCACAAAAATGAGATCTAGGTTATCACTTAAACTCGAAATTTTAATCTGATCGCCAATTAATAAAAAGACAATTGAATTAACAAAAAAAGCTAAAAATTCCCAAAATTCTGATACTAATAAGCGCGTGCGTGGATTCATACCAACGCGAGAACCAAAATTTCCTAAAACCAAACCGACAGTAACGACACCAATAACGCCAGAACCTCCTAATTCTTCTGTAATTAAATAAGTACCGTAAGCAGAAACAAGCGTTAAAGATTGTTCGACTAGCGGGAGATCGAAGCGTTGAGTTAGATAGGAAATTCCAAACCCGACCATGCATCCCATTCCTACACCAATGCCTGCAAAAGTAAAGAAACGTGCCACAGTTTCGGCAAGAGAAAAACCTGTTTTTCCTAGCGTACTTTCTACTAATAAAACAAAGGAAACAACGGCTACGCCATCATTAAATAAACTCTCTCCCTCCATCAAAATTGATAATTGTTTGCCAGCCCCGACTTCTCGAAACAGAGCAACGACAGACACCGGATCTGTTGTTGAAAGACTTGCGCCGACTAACAAAGCAGTCGTTAAAGATAAAGCCGTAAATTGATTGAGAGCAAAAGCCACACCAATGACAGAAATAATTACGCCAAAGATCGCAAAAAGAGTGACGGGAAACCACTTCTCTTTTAAATCTTGCCAACGGACATTCCAAGCGGCTTCAAATAATAAAGGAGGAAGAAAGATTTCTAGAATTAATTCTGGGGATAGATTAACGAGACGAATATCTACGAAAGCTAAAAAAAGTCCAACAATGACTAACAATAACGTATAAGGAATTTGGCGAAACCAACTAAACACTCGCGAGATAGTGGCAACGCTCAAAGATACTGACAGGACAATCAAAAATTGTTCTAAATTTTGTTTGATAGCTACATCGGCTGTGGACTCTATACTCATTCGATAACCCCAGATAATTTTGAGTAGCGATCGCTCATTTTTCTAGACTCAATCAATAACATCTTGATCCAGACAACTCTCAAGGTGTTGTGCAGAAAGATTTTAATTAAAGAAGCGATCTCGATCGCTCGATAAGGTGATTTCGATCGCAGTTTTTTAGATATCTCGATCGCCTTTCGCATTTTTGTACCGACTAAAATAAAAACAAGCTAGAAATTGATGGTCACAATGGTTAAATCATCTAACGAACCCTTACAGCAAAATCCTTTTACGACCTATCGAGATCCGCAAACTGGTCGATGGGTTGTTGTTAAAAGCAAAACCTTTTCTGAGCGATTCGCCAGCTTAGACTCGCAGGAAAGTCTCAAATCGAACAACAGCGAATTATTCTTAACTTAGTGCCATTGTCTATAATCTCATTTCTTGGCGCTCAATTGTGTTTTATCGTCCAGAAAGGAAATGTTTGACTGGGATTGATAGTAACGCCATCGATACCACTTTGAGCAAAGGCATAGTCTTTAGTCTGCCAGAGGGGAATGTAGGGAACGTCGCGTGCTAAACTCTCCTGAATTTCAGCAAAAAGAGCTTTTCGTTTTTCTGGATTTTGTTCCTGTCGTTGCTGCTCGATCGCGCGGTTGAGGCGATCGCTATAGTAAAATGAACCCTGATTTTGAGAACCTCCCTCTTCACAGCCTTTAGCGTTCGTTCCTTTAGCACAGTGCAGGAATGGGTAAATATAGTTATCGGCATCCAAAAAGTCAGGATACCAATTAGAAAAAGACGTTTGATAAATCCCTTGACTAACGTAACCAAAAAAAGCCGTTCGAGCAATGCTGTTGGGTTCAAACTGAATGGCCCCATCTAAATCGCGTTTGGCGATCGCCTTGAGGATAGCAGCAACAAGGCTGAAAGGAACTGAACTAGAAGAGTGCCACAGTTCTACCGTCACTGGATTTTGGGCGGAGTATCCTGCTTCGGCGAGCAGTTGTTTGGCTTTTTCTAAATTAGCATCGCCATAGGCTTGTTGAAAAACGGGTTGATAGACATCAAAGGTCTTGGGAATTAAGCTATAAAGGGGTTCTCCCCGTCCTTGCAAGACTCGCTCGATCAAAAACGGGCGATCGATTAACGCCGCGATCGCGCCTCGAACGGCTTTTTCTTTTAACGGTTCGAGATTGAGATTCAACGCCAGAAAATTGACTGCTGTCCCTAGCGTTTCGATCGCTTGCCAGTTTCCCTGGCCCGCATCCTCTTGCAGCTTTCTAATCTGTTGGGGAACCAGAGATTGATAGGCCACATCCACCGCCCCACTGCGGAAAGCGTTATAAAGATTGGCCGGATTGCTCGTATAAATTTGTAAGTCGATCCCTTGATTGTTCGGTTTTTCTCCCCAGTAGCGATCAAAGACATCTAGACGCAGAGAATCGCTTTTATATTGCACCAAGCGATAGGGGCCCGTCCCCACAAATTCCGTCGGATTAAATTTCCCCTCACCTATCTCGTAAGCTTTGGGAGAAACCGCACAAGCACCCGGATAAGCGAGCAACGAGGGAAAAGCGGCAAAAGGTTGTTTGAGTTTGATGGTAATTTCATACTCTCCCGTCGCTTCTATCGTTTCAATGGTATCTGCTAATAAAAAAGAAGGTTCGCCACCATTTTCAATAAAGCGTCTCAGAGAAAAGGCCATCGCTTCAGCATTAAAACGAGTGCCATTGTGAAAAATTACGCCTTTTCGCAACGGAATTTGGTAAATTAAGCCATCTTCGCCGATTTTTGGCATTTCTGTGGCTAGCTGCGGCTTTAATTGAGTCGTGCCGAGTTCGTAGGTATAGAGCATCTCGCCGAGGTTATAAATAACCATTAATCCAGCGAGGTCGTAGCTATCTGCTGGATCGAGGGTACGGGGTTGTAGGGTAGTGCCGATAATGATGCGATCGCTATGATTGTGCCTTGCTTGCGTAGAGACAAAGGCTTGCTCTTGACTACAGCCAACGGCTAAAACACAACAGAGCAAGAATAGATTTATAAATTGTCTGATTTTGCGCCACCCATTTTTTAAATCCATATAATTTTTTGTGCAACTAAAAAAATAACGAGCTACAAGAAATTGTATTGCACCGTAAAATAAATCCCATTTTCTTGCCAAGTTCTCTTCGTGCTATCTACATCCGTCAAAGGAATCCCCCAGTCAAGGCGCACGCTCAAATTATCGCCCTGTTGCCAAAGTAAACCCAAACCAACGGAGGCTAAATCGTTCGGTTCTGGCGTATTTATGTTAGTATTCCAGCCAATTCCATAATTTCTCTAAACAGAAAGTTGAGAAATCATTCTACTTTATAACCTGGATATTTTTAATTAACCAGCTTTCCTGTTGACGCACTAATTCATAGCGAACCAGTAATTTATCGTCGTAAGAACGTCCTCGATTCAGTTGTCCGTTTTGATAGTAGCTAGCTGCTTCTCTAACAGAGGCTTCTACAGTAGCGCGATCAGGGTTTTGCGTGTCGGTTTTTAAGGAGCGAACTTGCATTTCGTGCTGATATTGCCAATAATCGCTACCGTTTTTCAGTTTTTGAGCGCGATCGCGCCATTGCGACAGCAGAGAACCCGTTAAAATCGTCTCCAATTTTTCAACTTGGTGTTGTTTGCCAAAAGCCTGAGATTTACTCCCCAACCAGGATTGAATGATTTGCTCGGCTCCTTCTTGCGTTAAAACATCTGATATTGGGATTATCTGCGCGTCTGCTGCTGGAATCTCTACTGGTGAGCGATGCAGTTCGAGCGCTAATTGTTCTCCTTCTAGCGCGGCCAAAGGGGATTGACTTTCTTGCAACCATTTAAACAACACGCCAAAGGCTCCTACCCCGAACAATAAAAGGACAACTGCCAACAGTAAGCGCCGAATTTTCAGAGACGATTTAGAGCGAATTCTTCGACGAGGCGAACGACTGGGCAAATTTTGCGGATTGGCTTTGTTGGTCTTCGGGGGAAGCGATCGCTTTCTGCGGCGAGAGGGTTCTAGGCTAGGCTGACGGTAAGACGTTACGACCAATCGACCTCCAGAGGACTCAGGCGGTTCTTCAGCATAGTCTTTGAATTTGACTAAATCCCTATCAGAAGAAGATTCCCTTGGGGCAAGCAATGTAGCTGTTCGTCCGCCTCTAGTTCCCGTCAAGGCTTTTGGGAGGCGATCGCTACTATCTTGAGAATAATATTGAGAGCGGGCGGGCGCTAGTGTCTCAGTTTTAACCAATCTTCTTTCCTGGAGGCTTTGTCGCCTTCCATCTCTATCTTTAGCCATTGTTACTCCTCCTGTTGATTGGGCATCGATTTCTGGGTGTTGCTCCTCTACTTGAATGTCGGCTGACAGTTTTTCTAAGTATTCTTGTACTGCTTCATCATCAAAATACTCTCTCAGAGAAGCCTTTTGCTTTGCTAAGTCTCGAAAATGGGAGAATACTTCTGTTGTTAACCAGCGTTCGCCATAGACGCACAAGCCCCGCAATAGATCGGGTTCTCCCTGCGACTGAGCGCGAATAAAGGCGATCATGTCTTCTTCCTTGCTGCTTTCTAAGGCTTGGCTGGCTTCTTCTGTCTGACCTAGCAGTAAATAGCACACGGCTTGCTCGATCTGAACATCTTGTCGCTTGCTTAATTGTTTGAGGAGTTCGTTAGCTCGAACAATGAGTTCTGGTTTTTTTTTGGCAAATCCTTGCGCTATTAAGGCATAAATCGCCAGATACTTAGCTACGGATGAAGGTCTTTGAGCTTCTATTTCAAATAGTTCTTGCTGCTCTTGTGCGCTCAAATAAATTCTGATTTGTTGAATGAAACGCAAACAATCATCGATTCCCAGTCCAGAGCGATCGTCACCCTTGCCATCAATGCCGTGGCGTTCTTGAAGCATTTCTTTGAGTAGTCTTAAGCCTTTGCTTCTTTGTGCTACTCTATCTTCGCTCAGGGCTAGTAACTCTAGTATGCGATACGGTCTTAATTTATAAAGCTCCGTGCAAATTTCTTCGCGAACGCTAGGAAAGAGGTTTTCTGGTTCTAGTAACTCTAGTCCTTTGCTTCCTAAAGCGGCTGCACTTTCGTATTCGCGTCGCTGCCACTGTTCTCTGCTCAATTCCAAATAGGCCAGCGCCAGGGTTAGAAGGATATCGCTTTTAACTGCCTCTAGGGTTTCTGGATTTTTGGGGTCAGGGCTAACCTCTTCTGGTCGATCAAGGTAAAGATAGCCTAACTCGATCGCTTGCTCGTATTCTCCTAGTTCTTGCAGAATGAGTAAGGCTCCGACAAATTGCTCTGGGGGGATATCAACTGAAGGAATGTAGCGATCAAGGGCACTTTTTTGCGATTCTTCCGTCTCATTTACAGATAATCCAATCTCTGTCTCTGCTTGTGCGTCATCAGCCAAGGTTCCCTCAAAAAATTGAACGTCGTAGTCGGCTCGTTTTTGAGAGTCAGAAAGGACTTCATAGGCTAACTCTAGCAGTTGTCTGCGAGCGGCGATCGCCATTTCGCTATACTCCCGCCTCGGCAACTGCAAACTACGATCGTAATAAGCCCGATCCAGTTGCTCGTCTGTTACCTGAATCGGTATCCCCAAAATTCTGTAATAATCGAGTGCAATTCGCACAGCTATCTTCCTCAGAGCAGAATCCTTGAAAATTTTATTGTTTGCTCAGCAATGTTATTCCTCTTTTTACTTTAGCCGATTAGCTTCAGACATCTTTAGGCAAAATTTTAGCTCAAAGACTTTGAGTTAGTAAAAAAATCTTTTGATATAATAATTTCTAAATTAATACTTATATCTAAGAAATCGCGAGACAACTTATAGTATAATGTGGCGTGTTTACTAGGTAAAGGATTAAGTTTCTTAGCTTTCCAGAAGATAATCGTAAACGCTAATTGTTGTTGAGGCTATCAAAACTCTATGGTTTCCGAACGCACTTTACCCGAATTTAACACTGCGATAGTCAAGATTTCCAGAGAAGAAGGACTGATGCTCTACGAGGACATGATTCTCGGACGCTTTTTTGAAGATAAGTGTGCTGAAATGTACTATCGGGGCAGGATGTTTGGTTTTGTCCACCTCTACAACGGGCAAGAAGCTATCTCTACTGGAATTATTAAAGCTTTGCGCCCCGACGCTGATTATGTCTGTAGCACTTATCGCGATCACGTTCACGCCCTCAGTTGCGGCGTTCCCGCTAGAGAGGTGATGGCAGAGTTATTTGGCAAGGAGACTGGCTGTAGCAGAGGTCGCGGCGGCTCGATGCATATGTTTTCGGCTCAGCATAAACTTTTAGGCGGCTTTGCTTTTGTGGCAGAAGGGATCCCGATCGCCACAGGTGCTGCCTTTCAAGCGAAGTATAGACGAGAAGTGATGGGAGATGAGAGCGCCGATCTCGTGAGCGCCTGCTTTTTTGGAGATGGGGCAAGCAATAACGGTCAGTTTTTTGAATGCTTGAATATGGCTGCCCTCTGGAAGTTACCCGTGATTTATGTCGTAGAAAATAACAAGTGGGCAATTGGGATGGCACACGAGAGAGCTACCTCCCAGCCAGAAATTTATAAGAAGGCTAGCGTCTTCGGAATGCCTGGCGTTGAAGTCGATGGGATGGACGTTTTAGCTGTTCGCAGCGTAGCTCAGGAGGCGGTTGCTCGTGCCCGTGCGGGAGAAGGCCCGACTTTGATTGAAGCTCTCACCTATCGCTTCCGAGGACATTCTCTTGCCGATCCTGATGAATTGCGTTCCCAGGATGAAAAACAATTTTGGGGTGCCCGCGATCCGATTAAAAAATTTGCGGCTTATTTGCTGGAGCATAACTTAGCCGAGCAAGAAGAACTCAAGGCGATCGAGCGCCGCATCCAAGCCGTTATCGAAGAGGCGGTCAAGTTTGCTGAAGAGAGTCCAGAACCCGATCCCAGCGAACTTTACCGTTATATCTTTGCTGAGGATGAATAGGGGAAAGATCAACTATCCCTTCATCGTCGAAGACAGGTAATAAAAAACTAGAGTGCCAACCTTCTGAGATAGTAGGGTTGGCACTCAGCAATTTATATATAACGTTTTGTATAGTTAGGGTCTTTATCTAAGCTGACCCCATTTCAACCATATAATATCTTGCCAGGGATCGAGAGCAAATGGCATAACTTTAATACTTTTTTAAGTATTTGGCGACTTAGATAAAGGTAGTAGCTAAGATGATCGATAGGATTGAATCTCGTCTTCGCTGCCCAAAAGATCGACCCTTTGCTTAAGGAAGAAGATAGAGATTCAACGCTGATCCCTAATAGCAGCTACTAGACAGATTCTACTTTCTGTCGCTTGATTCGCTTATCCTGATTTTCAGACTGTGAAGGCTCGATTTGATACTTTACCAAATTGGCTAGATCTTGTAATTGGCTGATAGCTTCTGCGCCTTCTAGTTTCATCAATTCGCGATCGTCTCGCATTTCCGTCCACGTGATTCCGTAGTCAGATACCAAAAAGCGAATCAGGTGATTTTCTCCTAAGCTAACCATAAATGAGGCGCTATTCATTTGGCCGCCGCAGGTATAGCAAGAAGCCAGATAGCCTCGGTTTTCTAGGACGATCGCTAGGGCTTGAAGATTCATCACCAAGTCCCGAACAAATTGGCGGTGTTGCTGTGCTAGTCGTATAAACACCTTTAATCCTCCAAACAACACTCCTCATTATAGAATCTTAAGACTTTTTTAAGATTTTTGCTCGTAAAAATGAGGTATTTTCTAATTTCTGGGTTTTAGCTGTCGTCAATTATGACCCATCATGCACTAGGCTAACTCGATCCCCACAAATTGCCCAGTATCGAGAGTTACACTTGATTAAGACAGCTATCTAAAACGATAGTGCCCATTTTTGGGAGTTTATGCATCATAGATGAGACAGAACTTAACAAATGTTACCCTATGGGTTGGAGTAGCATATTAGTTTTGTATTAGTGATGACGATTACTCAACTGTTTAATGTTTCCAATCTCTTCGTTTTGCCTTTCTGGATGTTGATGATTCTCTTGCCCAACTGGGGAGTCACTAAGAAAGTGATGGAGTCTTTTATCCCCTTTGTGGTACTGGCTGGCGTGTATATTTATTTCTTTGTTGGAGCCATTACACCAGAATCTGCCCAAGCACTGTCTAGTCCAGAGTTGGCGGATCTTGCTAAAGCTTTCTCAGACGAAAAAGTCATGGCGACGGGATGGACGCATTATTTAGTAATGGATTTATTCGTTGGAAGATGGATTTATTGGGAAGGACAGCGAATGGGGATTTGGACGATTCACTCGCTCATTCTGTGCTTGTTTGCTGGCCCTGTAGGGCTATTGTCTCATCTAGTGACAGTCTGGGTTGCCAAGCAATTTTTAGGGACTTCAGCGACAGAAATTACCTCGGCGACGACTACAACTGAAACTTAGACTGGCATTTGTTGAGCCGATCGCTAGTATCAGTTGTCAGTAATCAGTAATCAGTTAGTTAGCTACGATAAATTCTGACTGTTGCGGAGTAGAGTTTCCGTCATTGTTCCTAGCTCTTGCAACTGTTCTTGTAGATCCCTCGCTTGTTTTTGAGAGGCTAATTTGCGTTTTAGAGCTTCGCGGGCTAAATCTTCTCGATTTTGTTTGAGAGCTTCTATTGCAACTCGATTCCAACTTTCTGCTTCTTTGAGTGCTGCTTTATATTGGGGTTGAATATCGTCCCAAACAACTTTAATATCTGCCAAAGCTTCATTTAATAACTGTTGAGAATTTTTAGGATCTGAATCTTGGAGAGCTTGTTTGAGCGGTTCGTATAATTTGGAAGTGTTGAGTTGAGTTGCGATCGCGACAAAGTCTCTAATTTGTTTGCTATCGCTAATACCTGTTTTGCACCAAGTAGCAAAATGTTCGCAATTGTTGAATAGTAAGTTATATTTCTGTTCGCCCAAGCGACTTTCTGCCCGCGAAACGACGATATCTGGAATAAAAGAAAATCCAGTCGGATATTGTCTGACATAAATTTTATTTCCTCTAGTAAAAGTTTCTAAAGAGGTTCGTTCTATGATTTCGCTGGGTTTGCGGTAATGAATGACGCTTCCATCACCGCAGTCGATCCCATGATGTTCGTAAACCCCCTGAAGGTTTAACAACTCTCTGTAGACGTAAATTTGCTCCCCTCGTGCCATAACAGTTACCAGTTATCGGATTTTGGATTTTAGATTTTGGATGAAAGGATTGATTGAGTTACCAATCACCAATCAATCGATTTTAGATTTTGGATTGATTCATTCACTGATAACTGATAACTGATAACTGATAACTGATAACTGATGAGTCACCAGTCAC
>CAYTUO010000064.1:0-14931 GCA_964441015.1 uncultured Pleurocapsa sp. | reverse complement strand
TTCCAGAATCTCAAAATCCTTAACTTCCTCATTTAATTCATTGTCTAATTTTTCTAGCTCTGCTATGTCTTGTGCATCGATTGCTGTTTGTAAATTTTGATTGACTTTTAATATTTCTTCAATTTCTTTCTGACTGGATGAAAACCATGCTTCTATAAGCGTATCCATCAATTCTTGTCTTGAATATGAATCTTGTAAAAGCTCAAATAGTTCTCGATCTATCTTTGCATAATCTACATCTTCTTTGAGTTTAGGAATAGTTTGAGGACGACCTCCATCATAGCTATCGCTATATTTAAGTTTCCAAAAACCATCATTTTTTAAGTGAAAGAAAGGTAGTGCTAGCCCACCATTAAAAAAGTCAGGATTAATAATTTCCCAATAAATGTTAAATCTTTCAATTAGTTTATCTGAAATATAAATCAACTCGTCTTTGATGTGTCCTTGAGCAATTAAATCAATAACCGACAATAAAAGTATGGGCTTGTAAGGGGCTTCCCCGCGATCCTTAGATTTATTAACTTTTATCTTTGCGAAGAGATCGCTATATTCTGCTAAACTTCGTTTGTCATCTGCTTTGTTTTTACTCTTATTATCTAGATTTTTCGACATAGATTAAAATTACACTCTATCGTTACCTTATACAAAATTAGCAACTCGCGATCGCCTACGAACCTATTATCTTCCTAACATCATCTTGTATTTGAATCCCTACCTTCCCATCCCATCGCTGCTTTAATATCTTAAGTCCTGCTTCTGCATACTGGGACAAAATCTCTAAAACCTCTCGACTATCGGTAGGTTCGGGTCGATTATTGCGCTTACAAATCGCATGAACTCCCGCTTCTAATCCCAGACGCACATCATCTTCGACAATCCCTATGTTAATTAAATCTTGGCGACCCGCAGACGGAATAGGAGACACATCGATATTATTTTTCATCGCGTAAGCAGCAGCAAATATATAAGCATCCACCATGCGACTAAACGCGCCGTTATTTTTGAGTACCTTTAAATATCCATTCGCTTCGGGAGTCGGACGAATCGTTGCTGTAGGGTCTATCTGCTTCATTGACAATTTTCTATAATAAACAAAATAATAATTTTTACGCTCAGGTTTTTTAGCTTTCTCAATCCGCTAAACCTAGTTAATTAACGAAACTGGGAGAGATGTTTGTTAATTTAATCTACAAAAGAGTGAATATGTTGTTAAACATATAACAGAAAAACCTCAGTCTCAAGAGCGATTTAGCTGATGAGTTAAATGAAGTAAAAATAGGATCGAATCTTCTGGAGATTGTATCCTATGAAACTGAATTATTTTACAAAAAGAGTATCAATTGTAGGACGTTGGCTAGCAACAACTCTATTTTGCGTATCTGCGATCGCGTTTATTTGGCAAGGTGCATTTTTTTCAAATACCGCAGCAATGGCAGATACTAGTGTAAACTTAATTGCATCGGCGGGCGATCGCGTTCAAGATAAAGTTAGTGAAGATGCTGGACGCGCTAAAGGTTTCATCCGAGATACAGCAGATAAAGTCGAGCGAACTGCTAAGAAAAATGCTGAGAAAGTAAACCAAGCAGATAAGGTGGGCAATGCCCAGTTTACTAGTATCTCCATTAAATTAAAATTAATTGTTATTCAAGTTTCTAACTGCTTGTCTAACTTTTTCAATATCTAACTTAATAATTTCTGCGATTTCTTCGACGGTAAATCCCCTTTCTACTAAAGCAGGGATAATTTCTAACTTACCTTCTTCACCAGCTTCTTTTTTAATCTCTTGATAAAGTCTTGACTGCTTAAACTCATCTAAGCTAAACATCTCAATCAACTCCTGCGGACTTAAACTAGAAAATTTATAAGAAATGATAGTTTCTATCAACTCTATGATAGCAATTCTTTCTGCTGCTGTTTCTATCTGCCGAACTTCTGCGAGCAATTGTCTGCCTTTTTTAACTGCTATTTCTTGTTCGCTAATTAAAAACTCGATAAGTCTTAAATTAAAAGGCGCGTTTTCATTAAAGGATAATTCATCTAGGTAAATTCTCGTTACTTTGGAAGAATTCAGCAATTCTTGATAAGGGCTTAAATTTCTAGGTTCAAACCGACGAGTTTGGTAAATAATGATCGCTTGCCAATCTTGGGATGAATTGTTTTGATTGAGGTAAAGAAAAATTTCTGAAAATAAACCTGAATAAACCTTAGCATCATATCGAAACTGTACCTCGACAAAATAAAGCGGACGATTTTCCTCAATAGGTATAAATAATCCATCGGTACGAAAAGCTGTCTGCTTAATTTCAAAAGAATCGAAACGGTATGCGTTTGCTTCCTCGGAGGGACGACCAATGAGTTCAAAGAAACTAGCGGGTAATTCCCTAAACAAACGGTAGAAAATCGAATCAGTTTTCATCTATAAACCCATTATCCTACTCCTGCACTTCTACAATCGACATATCCTCATCCGCATCGCGCCAAATATGGAGAATTTCTGCGACGTGGGGACGCAATTCTTGCAGTAAATCGCCTTGAAAATCCCGATCTGTAGCTAACACTATCACCTGGGAGGGAATATTAGGCAGCGCGTTAACAATATTTTTCTGATGCTGTATATCGAGATGACCGAAAGGCGTATCCATAATCAATGGCGCGGCGGTTTCTGAAGCTATATTTAACCCAGTGATGAACGCAAAAGCTAATGCTTCTTTTTCGCCTGCGCTTAAACTTTCTGGGTTGAGGAGTTCTCCTGTAACTGTCTTAACTCTTAAACTATAGTTATCCCCTTCTGCGATCGCGACTCCTCTATACTCGTCGGGTTTGTTGGTTACTTGAGCGTGTATTTGGGAGGTGGTATGTTCTATCGTTTGTTTGCGATCGCCAATATACCATTCGATTAGTTCGTTTGCTGCATCCCGCAGTCCTTGCGCTAATTTCATCTGTTTGACTAGGGTGGCGGTTTCTTTATCTTGTCCCCCTAACGTTTCTATTTCTTGAAGCAGGCGAACTTCTTCTTGTTTTTCTTGATCTAGTTCTTTACTGAGGCGGTTAATTCTCTCCCTAGTATTCTCTACGTTCTTTTCTTCTGCGCCAAGTTTTCGCCAAGTTTCCTCGACTTCAGATCGCTTGAAACCTTTGGTATCCTGTTTGATAGCGTCGATACTTTGTTGGAGTTCGTCTATATCATCAACAAGGCGATCGCGTTTTAATAATATCTCATCTAAATCGAGAGTGCGATCGCGCAACAATTTTGATAATTGAGTTTGGATATTGTTTTGTTGAATAATTTCTTGAGAGAGGTTTTCCAACCCTGCTAACTCCTCTAAGGATTTGCGAATTTTGAGAAGTTGATTCGCCGCCGATGCTTTATTCAAGTCTTTTTCTATTTGTTTTAAAGCTTTATCTGCATCGTCTCGCAAGTTTTTTAGTTCAGGAATTCCTAAAATCTGTTCGATCGCATTTTTAGTTTCATCTGTTTGCGTCAGTTGCGCGTAGCGTTGAATTTCTACACCATCAAAGAAGAAAAATTCTTTACAGGACTTGGGTAATATACTATCTATATATTCCCGTGGATTGTTTCTTTGTTTTCCATCTTCATTAAACGTTGGTTCGCCTACTTCAGCAATTGGAGTGATTCCTCGCCAGTTTAAAGTTGCTTCGCGACTGATAAAGTAATATTTTCCGTTTTCTTCAAAGTTGAGTTGTACGGATAAGTCTATGGGTTTTCGTTTTTTTAGTGCGTTTCGATTGAAATATTCGGGTAATTTTTTAGTCGAAATTCCTTCGTTTCCATAAAGACACCAGAGGATTGCTTCTAGAAGCGATGTTTTTCCATAGCCATTTTGACCAAATACAATCCAAATGTTTTTATCTGTGTTTAGATTGAATTGAATTTTTTGTTCGCGGTAGCATTTCCAATTTTTGAGGCGAATTTGTTTGAGGCGTAGTCCCATATTTATTACATAGGTTTGTTTTTATCTCGCACAGAGGAGGACGCAGAGAGGTTTTATTCTGAGTAATGCGCGATCGCTTTGAGGAGTTTTGGGACGCATTGACGATTGGCATACATAATTCTTTCTTTTTCTAGCGCGATCGCATCTTTTAATAATTGTTCTGGAATTTCATATTTTTTTGAGAGTTGTTTGAGTTTTTGTTCTATTTCCATTGTTATTACAATACAATCTGGTATCAGCTATGACTCTTTCTTCCAAAGCAATTCCTAACTTCTCTCGGCTAAATTTGACATTCTACTTGCTCCCATTCCTACAGATTTTGGCAATGAAGAAGTCTGTTTAGCAGCTAAGTAATTTTTAATCGCTTCTTGAATGAGTTCTTCTAGAGAACGTCCAGTTTCTTGGGCAAGTTTTTGAAGGTTAGCTTCTGTTTCTTCTGGTAAATAAACTGTAGTTGGTTTCATGGATTATTTTTAAGTAGAAACAAAATTTTGTTTTTTCTGACGATATATTCCGTAGGAACTTTGACAAAATTCTTCATCTAAACGAGTATTTAATTCTTCTAGATCGGCGATATGTTTGTCCAGGCGCTGACAGAGTTCATTCATTTTAGTAACGTGGCGATCAATTATTGCTTTTTCAGGAACTTTTGGTTGGTTATTCATGGTAAATTAAAATCTCTTTTAATCTCTTGAGTTGTTGCTCTGATTGCTTCAACTGTCGCTTCAGCTTCATTAATAAATTTAGCTAATAATTCTAGAGTATCACGGGAAGCTAGGGGTTGTGACTCATAAACTCGTCGTAATGTCCCGTAAAAGCGAGAATAGTAAGTCTCTGCCCTTTCTCTAACATTCTGAAGTTGCTCAAATTCTCGACTTGTCTCTTCGGTTTCGCCAAACTGTTCTAATAAAGTAAACTCAGTTTCGGTTACTTCATCAATTTGTTCTAATAACTGTCGTTGTAAATTCAGAATTCTTGTTATTATTTCATCGGGTAATTTTGCCATTTAAATTAAATCTGAGTAAGTAATCCCGTAGTGTTTCAATTCTTCGATTAAATTAATGATGACTGAAGTGCGATTGCGGGCCGCATGGGCAAATTGTTTGATTCGTTGCAGTTCCGACTCTATCAATTTTACTCGTTCGTCTCCCAAGGGGGGAACGATGAGAACGTCAATTAATGTCGCTACTGATTTTTTCGGCGCAGTCCTTAGAATTCTCCCCCGACGCTGGATAAACTGTCTTTCTGTTGCATCGCTAGCTAAAATTATCACCTGATGGACTGAGGGAATATCTACGCCTTCATCCAAACATTTCACCGCTACTAACGCATCCAAATATCCTTTGGCAAAATTGGTTAAGATTGTGTTGCGATCGCGATCTTCCGATGAATATCGAGCAACATTAAACCCGCGCTGAGATAATCTTTTACTAATCTGGGTTGCTTGGTCGATATCTGCACAATAAATCATTGCTTGTTGGGGCGGATAATCGAGGTTTTGTTGTCCCACAACCGTTGAAAATCTGTTACTTTCCGTTGAACCCGCGTCTGTTCTCCCTGCTTCCAAGAACGAAATACTTCAACGTATTCAAAATTGCTGGCAAACCCCGATAAACTTTCATTAGCAGAACCAATAAAAGCAACGTAATTATCCATAGAATCGCTAAAAATACCGAACTTTTCGTGATACAGTCCCTCTTCGTCTAGATTTTGGAAAACTGCTAATTTAATTTCTAAGATTCCTTGACTCAACAACCAGGCCAAACAAGCTAATCTATCTTTAATAACTCGTTCAAATTCTCGATCTAACTCGCGTAAAATTGCCCCAGTAATAACTTCCTCTCGCCGTTTCAATCCCGTTTCAATTGCTTTTATATCTTCTCGACTCAAACAAGGAGAAGCAACTAAGCGCATCTTTCCGCCAGATTTAATTAAAGCAGTAAGACCTTTAGAAACAGCGATTAGAGAAGAACTTGAAAAAAAGCCAACCGCCCGACTGTAAACGGTTGCACGTTCTAAACAAGGAATATAAAAATCGTCAATGATATTATCGCGATCGCTTCGATAATCTTCTTGAATATCTAATTCGTTCAGACTCAATTTACTTTTCTAAAATTTTTGTTTTCTTATCTTACTTAATATTCCCAAAAATCATAGCGAAATTCAGCGATGACTGCGAGAATATTCTTAAAGCGCTAACTGATTTAAACTGAATTTTTGTGAGCTAGTATAAAGGAAAGTCAATGCTAGAGAAAAGAGTAGAACGTTTAGAGGAAGACATGACTACCATCAAGTACGGAGTCAGAAGACTCAATGAAAAGGTTTCAGGGGTTGACTCCTTGGTAAGTCCTGGCGGTTGGATCTCAGAGGCATTTGACGGGGTTCACCAACGAATTGACGATGTGGAAAAGCGTTTGAGTACCTTAGAAGAGAGACTAGACGAACACAAGCAAATGCTAGCTCTTATTTTAGAAAGATTAAGTCCTCCAGATTCTCAATCGGGTGAGTAATCTTTATTTTTCTAATTTAAGTGTTGGCGATCGCCAACTCAACTTACTCAATTTCCTATGACGATTTCTTCCTTTATTCAACAAAACTTTATCACTGATACCTGGGTTAAAACCACCTGGGAAGAGTTTATACAATTAGCTTACGATCCAGCTTATAAAAACGGAAGAGTTTACTATAACAGAGGGAAAACTAGAGCAGTTTATCTGAAGAACACGGCGCAGTAACTCGTTGGATATTAAATCAATTTCAGACCTTTTCGTAAAATTACAAAAACCGACTCAAATCAAACTCTTCATCGGTCGATTCTTCTTGAACTCTTTGGTTACTTAAAATTAATAATAATCGGTCAGTATAATCAACCGCACCTCGCAACTCATCCCGCAACTTTTCCAATCCCCCATTAGCATACTCTTCAAAAATTTGTACTCGTTTTTCCTCTGCATTTGAGTCATGAGTTGAGAGGATTTTAGTATCTTTTGTTTGGGCGATCGCAAGTAATTTTATTACGGTATCGTATCCTCTTGAAATAAAAATTTCTAAGCTAATCGGTGCAGGTTCTGTATTAGAAATCGTTCCCAATGGTACTCGTTTTTTATATTTTGCCCCTAACGCTGCTGCAAAAACGATAGCATCTGCATAGGTTGGAAAAGGCCCTCTAGCACCATTAAAATCAACTAATGCTTTAACTAATTCTGCTTTATCTTTGGCAACTCTAATTCTAGGGAAAGCCATTTTTTAGAACTAATGACTAGCGAGCGGGACGCTCGCACTACAGGACTAATGACTAATTAGAAACCTCTGCCATTTCAATCACCCTTTCTTCAATATCTTTGACTAAGAAATTGAGAGGTTTTTCCCGACGAACTTTGTATTTTAAACGTCTGGACTGTACGCGCATTAAAATTTCTTCTAAACAATCGCGATCGAAACAAACGTGGCGCTGGCGATTTTTCTCACCGTAACTTGCACCAGTAATAATATGTAATTGAGTATTTTTTTTCAATTGATACCAGAGTCCTTCCGTTCCATTTAAGCGAGAGCTAGTTGTTACATTAGTAGGATTGCTGGAAAAATAAAGTGGGTCAGCACCTACCGCACCTAAAGTTTGTTCGTAATTATAGTAGTAATGTAAGGGAACGTCTGCTACGGGTAGGTTTAATAAACCCTCATAGAACTCTTTAGCAATTTCTAGATCGCAAACCATGATGGTGTGAACTTTTGGTGCGCTGGTGAGAAACATCCACATCGCGATCGCATAGGCCACCAAAAGCATGACCATAATGCCCTGAGTGGAAAAGACACTATCAATAGGCAGAAAGGCACCAAAATAGTGGGAAACAAACATAACAGCAGTCATTCGATGAAAAAATTTTTTCTTTTAGATTAATCCGATGATAGCTAACCAGACTATAATTATAGGCCAGCTTCTCTAGATAGAACCGTAAACTGGCACTGCTGCGCCGCGCAAGTCTCTTGCGGCCTCTGAAGCCAGAAAGCTAATGACTTGGGCTAAGGATTGAGGTTTAACCCATTGGGCTGCTTGTTCCTCTCCCATCGCCTCGCGGTTGCTGGGCGTGTCGATAACGCTGGGAAGAACGACATTAGCGGTAATATCGAGATCTTTCGTTTCTTGCGCGATCGCCTGAGTCAAGGCTACCACACCCGCTTTAGAGGCACAGTAAGCCGCCAGTTGAGCGCCAGGTTGCAACACGCCCCGCGAACCCACAGTGACAATTCTCCCATAGCCGTGCCGCCGCATCACTCGCAAACAGTGCTTGCAGACGAGGAAAGTCGTATCGAGGTTGAGAGCGAAGGAATCTTGCCAATTTTGGAAGCTAAATTCATCCGTCCTCCCCATCGAAAAACCGCCGACGAGATGGATTAAAATATCGACTCGCCCTAAATCGTTTACCAGCTTTTCTACGACGGATTCGTCATTTAAATCAGCTTTGAGAAAACGAATGCGCTCAAACTCAGCAGCAGGCATTCTCTCTTTGAGACGAGCAACACCCCTTTCGCTGCGATAGGGAATTGTAACCTGTGCGCCAGAAGCAACCACGACTGGAGTGACTCCCAACCCCAGTCCGCCAGTCCCGCCCGTCAGTAAAAGCTGTTTACCTTTCATGGCTCGACAGAGAATAAGATAAAAGAGAAAATAGGAAATGACTTAGGTTATTTTAACCATAAGACGATTAAACTTGCTTTTCAGGAAAGCCATTGTCAAGAGTACGCAAGCCATCAGAGATTACTGATAAGGGTAGGAGTATCATCTCTCAAAGCTCCCAATAAAAACTATTTCACTATGCTTGTCTGTCCCCAATGCCAGTTTGAAAACCCCAATATCCATAGATTTTGTCAAAGATGCGGAACGTCCTTGAGGCATAAATCTTGTCATAAGTGCGGCAGTAGCGTTCCCTTTAGCGCCGAGTCTTGTCCGAATTGCGGTGCTTTTACTGGCAAGGTTTGGTTAGCAATTGTTGCCGAGCAAGGGGAACACAAACAAGAAAAAACTGAAGATTTGTGGTCATTAACAGGAGAATATCTGGATTTAGGCCGGCGTTATCGACTAATGGCCAGCGATCGCACGGCTTTGTGCCACCTAGCGCAGTCGCCCTTGTCCCCTAAGTTATTTCAAGGCCAAGTCCTAGACTGTCAGCCCCTGCAAAAATCGGTCTTGGGCATTCTTTTGGAACAACAAACTGGACTTTGGGAAGAGCGCGAAGGCACTTCAGAAAATGCTCCCGACAAAGAAGCTTCTCTTTGGCAGCGAATTGGCATCCCAGAACTGGCTCGACCTTATCTTACCCTTAAAGACTGCTTCCCAATCGTCCCTACGGTTCACGATGCTTGGCTCGAAGAAAAGAAAGAAGTGATTCTCCTGTGCGATCGCTCCGAATGGCAGTTGCTCTCGGACTGGTGGAGAGACGAACAGGTATCGGTCGGAGAAATAATCGCTCAATTCAAGGAAATCAGCAACCTCTGGGAACGACTCGCCCAAGCTAGCTGCAACCAAAGTTTGTTAGTTGAAGGCAATTTACGGGTGAGTCAAGAGCGAACCTTGGGATTAGAACAACTCTATCAAAATCCGCCCAATACTCAATTAACCCTGCCAGATCTGGCCAAGCATTGGCAACAGATGTTACAGTCGTCTAAAGTCGAAACAATCGAGCCATTGAGTCAACTCCTCGAACAACTCATCGATGGCGCGATCGATAGCGCAGGCGAACTTCAGGGAAAACTAGAGGAACTAGCACAAAAGCAACAGGTAGTAACCAACCGTCAACGCCAACCCATGAAACCCTCTGCCCAAAAATTTTCCGCCTCAGAACCCATTACTGAGAAACTGATCCTCGCCCCCGATGAAGACGAAAATACCCTTGATAGCGGTTCGATGAAGTCAATCGGACAAGTCACCCAAGGAGAAGATTTGTCAACTGCCGTACTGCCCATGCAGTTGCTCAATCTGGTCGATGCCGGATCTACGGATAGAGGTCGCCAACGCCATCACAATGAAGATTATTTCGGGATGCGATCGCAAATTCGCAAGCAACAGAGCAGCCGAAGCAAAAAATACCAGGCTCGCGGTTTATACCTTGTCTGTGACGGCATGGGAGGACACGCAGCCGGAGAAGTCGCTAGCGCTATGGCAGTGGAAACCCTGCAAAAATATTTCCTCACCCATTGGCAAGACGATTTACCTGATCGAGAAACGATCGAGAAAGGGGTACTGCTAGCCAACCAGACGATTTTTAACGTCAATCAAAAAAATGCTCGTTCCGGTAACGGGCGCATGGGCACCACCCTAGTAATGGCATTGGTGCAAGATACGAAAGTAGCGATCGCCCATGTTGGGGACAGTCGCATCTATCGCATCACCCGCAAAGGAGGTCTAGAACAGTTAACTATCGATCATGAAGTCGGTCAAAGGGCGATTCAAGGCGGAATTGCTCCCGAAATTGCCTATGCTCGTCCCGATGCCTATCAGTTGACTCAAGCGCTAGGGCCCCATCCCAGTAAATTTATTCAACCGGATATTCAATTTTTAGACCTTCAGGAAGATACTTTATTGCTGCTGTGTTCCGATGGTCTTTCCGATAACCGCCTGATTGAAACCCATTGGCCAACTCATCTGACTCCTCTAATTAGCTCTTCTAGCAATTTAGAAAAAGGAATCCGCAAGCTCATTGATTTTGCCAATCAACATAACGGTCATGACAATATTACCGCCATCCTTGTCAGAATGAAAGTAAGACCTTATCTGGGTCATGGGAATTGGTGATTAGTGATTAGTGATTAGTGATTAGTGATTAGTGATTAGTGATTAGTGATTGGTGATTAGTGATTAGTGATTAGTGATTGGTGATTGGTGAGAAGGTGATTGGTGAGAAGGTGACTGGGAAATTCTTCCTCTGCCTCCTTTGCCCCTCTGCTCCCTCTGCCACGCGCCTATGAGTGCGGACGCAGGTTCCGCACCCGGCGCTCCTCTGCCCTCTGCCCTCTGCCTTCTGATAACTGACCTCATGGTAACTTTGACGTTGCTTAATCCCGAAACCCATCAGCCTTTGCAACAATGGAGTTTCTCTCATCAATCCGCGATTCGGATCGGTCGCCACCGCGATAACGATATTATTTTGACGAAATTTTTAGCCGTCTCGCGACATCATCTGGAACTTCAGCAGGTTGAACTCCCTGAAGGAGAGAGGCTCAAAGGGGGAGGTGAAGAATCTGAATCTAATTCGGATTGGCAGTTGCTCAGTCAGGGAACGAATGGCACCTTCGTCAACGGCATACTGGTTGAGCAAACATTTCTGAAAGATTCTGACTTAATCCAGTTAGCTCCAGACGGGCCGCTACTACAATTTCACTGTCAAGCCACTGATACTAGTTTTCCCAAGACTCCAGCCGAAGTTTGCACCCATCTAGGCAATCCACCGACCAACCTATTCTGCATTCACTGCGGCAAACCTATCGTCAAGCAACAACTCTTTATTCACCACTATCAGATTTTGCGGGTATTGGGACGAGGAGGTATGGGGACGACCTATCTCGCTTGGGATAAGACGGGAACGGCTACCGGGTCTCCCTTGCTGCTAGTCCTCAAGGAAATGAATACCGATATCGCTCAAATTGCGAAAGCCAGAGAACTCTTTGAAAGAGAGGCTCGCGTTTTAAAATCGCTCAATCATCCAGGAATCCCTAAATACTACGATTTTTTTGTCGAAGATGGGAAAAAGTATCTGGCAATGGAATTAATTCACGGTCAGAATTTGGAGCAACGCATCCATCAAATGGGGACTGCTACGCCGCAACAAGCGCTAGATTGGGCAATTCAAGCTTGCGAGATTCTTGGCTATCTTCACGCTTTAAAACCGCCACTGGTGCATCGAGATGTCAAGCCTGCTAATTTGATGTTACGTCAAGTCGATAATTGCATCATGCTCTTGGATTTCGGTGCAGTTAAAGAAATTGGTACGCCCCAAGAAACGCGCATTGGCGCGCAAGGATATAGTGCCCCAGAACAGGGTCGAGGCAAACCTTGTCCGCAGTCGGATCTCTATGCTATTGGCGCGACGCTCGTTTTCTTCCTGACCGGAGAAGATCCCCTTAAATACTACCAACGCTTGGGGGGTGAATGGAATTTCGATGTTAAAGCGATTGCTAAGATGCCCTCAAGGTTGGGTCAAATCATCACAAAGGTTTGTCAACCCCAAGCACGTGATCGCTACCAAACTGCTCAAGAATTATCTCAGGCGTTAGCAAACTGTTTACAAAAGTTATCAGTCAACAACGACCAGTAACCTATATCTAAAAAACTGACTCTTACTCTTCGTCCCAGGCTTCGACGATCAGAACTTCATTGACTGGATCTTGCATGGTAAAGCCAAAATCCAGAAGTTCTTTTTTCCAAAAAGCCCATTCGTCGCCATAAAGTAAAGCAACTTTCCATAAGGGATCGCTTGGCTTAACCGCCTTTGTCGTAACCAGTGAAGACAACTTGCGTTGAAACTTCGCCATTGGGTGAGCGACTTGATTCGTCATAGACTCTATTAACTAGCAAATTCAATGGATTGTGTAAATGCTCTTTGAGCGATGCTTCTTTTTTTGTAAAGGTTCTACCAAATGTCTCGATTGATATAGGACGCTGAAGCATTCAATGTATATTTTTACCTAAGAGCCGTTCTTTTTGCAAGTCTTTTTGAGCATAGGTAGGGTAATTACTACTTCTATTGCCTATATCCCGATGCCACGATCATCGAGCCAATCCCTTCATCGGTAAAGATTTCTAGAAGCAAAGCGTGTGGCAGACGACCGTCGAGAATGTGAGCAGCACGAACCCCTTGAGCGAGCGATCGCACGCAACAATTCACCTTGGGGATCATGCCTCCGCCGACAATTCCTTGAGCGATCAGATCTCTTGCCTGTTGAATATTCAATCTAGTCAGGAGCGTAGAGGGATCTTGATAGTCTCGCAAAATCCCTGGCGTATCGGTGAGCAAAATCAATTTTTCTGCTCCGAGGGCGGCGGCAATTTCGCCAGCAACGGTGTCGGCATTGATATTATAAGCCTGTCCGGTTTCATCGCTAGCAACGCTGGAAATAACGGGAATATAACCGCTTTTAACCAGAGACTCGACCAATCTCCCATTGACACTGCTTACCTCGCCAACAAAGCCGATTCCTTCTTGGTCTACGGGTCGCGCTGTAATGAGATTGGCATCTTTCCCGCAAAGACCGACCGCTAATCCGCCTGCTTGATTGATCAAAGCAACGAGTTCTTTATTGACTCGTCCGACCAAAACCATCTCCACTACATCCATTGTGGGAGCGTCCGTTACCCGCAAACCATCTTTGAATTGGGGTTCGATCCCCAGTTTATCGAGCCAACTATTAATTTCTGGCCCTCCGCCATGAACAACGACAGGACGCACGCCGACACTAGCGAGAAAAACAATATCGCGGATGACTTTATCTTTGAGTGAACTGTCTTTCATCGCCGCGCCTCCGTATTTGATGACGACGGTTCGACCTGCAAATTGTTGAATATAGGGTAGCGCTTCACTGAGGACTCTTACGCGAGTGGCTGCCGTTTCTTTGATATATTCGCTCTCGTTGCTCATAGCTGAGGTACCAGATCTTGCTTAGTTTCTTCGTTAATCAGTTTATGGGGTTGGCGATCCTGGCAGACTGTTCGCAGTGAACAAAATTCAAGACTTTGCTAATTCTTGTGCGATCGCTGTCACTAATTCTGACGATTCGGGATTGACGCTACTCCGATATCTAGCAACGATTTCTCCTTTTTTATTGACTAAAAATTTTTCAAAATTCCAAGATACATCGCCAGGAGATGACACCGCTTTGGTCAAACGAGCGTAGAGGGGATGCTGTTGCGAACCGATCACCTGAATTTTATCAAACAGATCGAAGCTGACTCCATAATTGCGACTACAGAATTGGAGAATTTGTTCATTGGTTCCAGGTTCTTGTGCGCCGAAGTCGTTGCAAGGAAAACCCAGAATTTCTAATCCGGCTGAGCGATATTTTTGATTTAATTGTTCTAGTCCTTGATATTGTGGGGTATAGCCGCAGTAAGAAGCCACGTTGACGATTAGCAGTACTTTGCCGAGATAGTCGCTCAGAGACTTGTCTTTGCCATCAATCGTTTTTACAGTAATATCGGTAATGCTGTTGTTCATTTTGCGCCATTTCTAAACATAACTTTACATTTTACTTTTAAATTGCTGAGCGGTGCAGATTGGTAAGCTCTATGGGATTAGTGTGGGAACGGGCGATCGGGAGTTGATAACGCTCAAAGGATTGCGCTTGTTGCAGAAAGCTGCTGTTGTCGCTTTTCCGGCGGGAATCGGTGACAAACCCGGAATTGCAGAACAAATTGCTTCTCCCTGGATAGATGGAACGCAGAAAAAGTTAGCTTTACACTTTCCCTATGTGCGGGATGAGGAATTGTTGCGACAAGCATGGCAAGAAGCGGCAGAACAAGTTTGGTACTATTTAAACTTGGGTCAGGATGTGGCTTTTGTCTGTGAAGGCGATATCAGTTTTTACAGTACGTTTACTTATCTGGCGCAGACTTTAGCAGAACTTCATCGAGAAGTCATCATTGAAAGAGTTCCAGGGGTGTGTTCCCCGATGGCGGCGGCGACTGCGTTGGGAATGCCTTTAACCGTTCAAAGTCAACGTCTCGCTATATTACCTGCTCTTTATACTGTCTGTGAGTTAGAAACTGTTTTGGACTGGGCGGATGTGGTGGTATTAATGAAAGTGAGTTCGGTTTACGAGCAAGTTTGGCAAATTCTGCAACAGTATAACTTATTGGAGCGGGCGTGGATAGTCGAAAGGGCAACGTTTCCCGATGAAGTTATTTATCACGATCTACGCGATCGCCCCAGTCTCAAACTCTCTTACTTTTCCTTACTGATCGTTCGGGTGAAGGAATCCAGAAGCGCGA
>CAYTUO010000063.1:0-15165 GCA_964441015.1 uncultured Pleurocapsa sp. | reverse complement strand
AATTTCTGAAATGGAATTCAGTCTGTATATATTTGACTATACTTTTACAAACTATGACAATCCCTGCTGCAATTGTGGGCGCAATCCAGAAAGTGCCGATTTTAGAAAATAAGCCAGAATAGCCTATAGCGATCGCGGCGATACCCCAAATTGTTAAGGCTAAAATAGACCATTTTTTCGGAGTATGGCGCTCGCCTGTGCTGTTAATCGTCATAATTTACCTCCTTAATTATTTAAGTGCATATACACTTATTTTTGAAAAAAAATTAGCCGTCGCGAAGCAAAGATACAGCGTCAGACAAATGTGACAATAAAGTCCTCCACCGTTCTTGTCCTAAGTTTTCGATCGCACGGGCTTGTGCTATTTCCCACAAAGGTAACGCTTTTGCTAAAGTTGCCTGTCCCTCTGCCGTTAGACTCACTATCCGCATCCGCCGATCGAGACCTGGCTCAATCTTAATCAAGCCCCGCCTCTCCAAAGGTTTAAGGTTTCGTGTCAGCGTTGTTCTATCCATCACTAACTCTTGAGCTAGACGTGCGATGGCGATCGAGCCGGCTAAGCTGATGGCACTTAACAGCGTGAACTGATTGACTAACAATCCACTGGGATGCAAAACCCGATCGAAAAGCTGCGTCACTACCCGCGAGGCTTTGCGGAGATTAAAGCACGTACAGTCAGTCTCGACTTTTTGGAGTAGCGTTAGCTGAGTTATTTTATCTTGCATATTTTTAAGTGTATATACACATAATAACTTTGTCAATCCCTACTCTCCATGCCTGCGATCGCGGCGAAACTTATCTTCGTTTTTGGGTTTGTCCGTCTTTTCGATAAGATGGATCGGGTAACAATCAGTTAAACTTTCTTTGAGACGATACTGTGCCTAAGCTGAATTGGTTATTTTCTGTTATCGCTTGTGCGGGCGTGTGGAGCGTTAGCTTGCCTGCGATGGGACAAGCCCTCTTGCCCTATACGCCGGAACTTAACGCCGAGCAATTAGAACAGCAAGGATTAGAACTGGCAGAAGATGCCATACAACTCGTGAGGTTTCAACAGTATGAGTTGGCTTTGCCCAGAGCTAAATTAGCAACTCAACTAGCCCCCGATCGCTACGAAGCCTGGTTTATTTTAGGAAGCTTATACATTCAACAGCAAGAGCTAGACGAAGGCATTAAAGTTTTGAAAAAGGCGCTTTCACTTGCCCCACAAGAAGCGGGAATTAAGTTTACCCTGGGCAATGCCTATTTTCAAAAAGGGGATTATGCCACCGCCGCCACCGAGATAGAAGAAGGCTTAAAGATGAAGCCGGATGTCCCCGCCGCTTTGTTCGATCTGGGCAATGCTTACCTAAAGCTGGGCAAGCTCTCTGAAGCCGTCTCCTCCTACGAAAACGCGCTCAAGCAGGATAAGACTTTTTGGCCAGCGAGCAATAATATCGGACTGGTGAAATACGAACAGGGCGATGTCGATGAGGCAATCGAAAATTGGCAAGCCGCGATCGCGATCGATAATCAACAAGCTGAACCCAAGTTAGCAGCCGCAGTTGCGCTGTTTAGCCAAGGCAAACAAGATGAAGGCTTAAAGCTTGGAGAAGAAGCACTCGCTCTTGATGGTCGATATGCCGATCTGAAGTTTCTTCAAGAAAATCTTTGGGGCGATCGCTTGCTCGCAGATACCAAAGCCTTCTTAGCAACGCCGAAAATGCAAGCCGTCCTCACTAACCTACAAACCCAACAGACAGAAACAGAAACAGAGCCAGGAAAAACCCCAGAATAAAGGGACATGGGAGGCACCTGGAATGACTAGGCTTGTCAGTCCTACTAAAAAACTCCCCCAAAAAGCACCTGTTGTAGCATCAAGCACGACTCCGGTAGCTGCTCCGACATTTTTATTCTCGATGCGATCGCTCATTTGAGCGCCAACAAGTTGCTCATCCGATTTGGCTTGTCGAGCAATGATATCAAATCCGATTAAATGAACTCGGTATAATTCGAGAAGGTGCATTCTTTAATTGCTTTATGCCAAGACATCTGAAGCTAGAACCACATCTGAGTCTCGAAGAACTGGCTCATATCAAATCCGGTTAAAAAACCATTATAACCAGTAGTGCGACCATCTTGGTCGCTTCTCTTGACGCTCGCACTGCACTACACATTATGGCTAATTAAACGGATTTGATTTCTAAGTCTCAATAATTACTCGCAAATTCCCGCGTTTTTTTGTGACGCGACAGGCAGTAGTATCATTAGAACGATCGAATTCTAGCGATAAAACAGTTTGTCCGATCTTGAGATTTTCTATCGATAAATGATGGATCGACTTGGGTAACATAGGGTCGATAATCCGTAAGCAATTTTGAGAAGTATCGGGGACGAGGTTGACCATCATCTGTAGCAGTTGAAAAATTGTCCCACTCGCCCAAGCTTGTGGAGAACAAGCAACAGGGTATCTCACAGCCCGACCTTGTGGTGATCGCTCATAACCGCAGAAGAGTTCGGGAGGACGCTGATAGGGTTGTTGCAGTGTCATATCAAGCAATCCTTGAGCGACTTCTAAAGCGGGATCGATTAAACCAAGTGATCGCAATCCCATGACGATTAAACTATTATCGTGGGGCCAAACAGAACCGACATGATAGCCTATTGGGTTGTAAGCAGGAGAAAGACTGCTCAGAGTACGGATTCCCCAACCGTTGAACATATCGGGAGCTTGCAATCTTTCGGCGACGCTGTAGGCTTTTTCTCGCTCGAAAATCCCCAACAACAAGCAATGTCCGGGGTTGGAGGTGATGCTGTCAACGGGATTCCCCTCTCCATCGAGTGCCAAAGCACAAAAGTCGCGATCGCTCATCCAGAAATCTCGATTAAATCTAACTTTCAATTCCCTTGCTTCTTCTTGCCAGCGTTCGGCTAGTTCGTAGAGCTTTTTCTTGCTAGCCAGTTCACTCATGCGAATTTTAGCTGCATAAACGTATGCCTGTACTTCGCACAGGGCGATCGCTCCTTGGGCTAACTTTCCCTCGCGATCAACAATGCAGTCTCCAGAATCTTTCCAGCCTTGATTGACTAACCCTCTTCTAGAACGGCGATTATAGGTCAAATAACCCGTTTCTTTGAGGTTGCGATCAATCCAGTCCATCGCAGCAAGGGCCTTCTCCCACAGTCGTTCCAGCAATTCCCAATCCTGCGTCCACGCATGGTATTCGGCAAAAAGCATCAACCACAGAGGAGTGGCATCGACCGTTCCGTAGTAAGGCGTATGGGGAATTTCCTGACAGCGAGCCATTTCCCCAAAGCGAATTTCATGTAAGATTTTCCCCGGTTCTTCGTCTCGCCAATCGTCATTCACCTGACCTTGATATTGAGCCAAAACCGATAAAGTATCTTTGGCGATCGCCGGATCTAAAATTAAGGTTTGAGAGGCTGCAATAATCGAATCTCGTCCAAATAAGGTAGAAAACCAGGGAACACCAGCCGCTAGTACTTTATTGTCTCCAAAGGTCTGTCTGAGGTGAAAAATATCTCGCTCTGCCTGTTCGATCGCGCGATTGAGATTGCGATTATCGGAGCGAATGCAGGTAATTTCCCCAAACCAAGTTTGTTCTTCTAATAGTTCTGCTGCTTTCGCTTGAGTCAAAGTTAGAGGAGCATAGATCTTAGAAGCGGGATGGTTGCTAACGAACATCTGGATACAATAGCCCAACATCACACTTTCATGAGGCTCTAACTCTAAATGCCAAAGGGCCGTATATCCGAGAATTTCATTGGGTTCGTAAGGGCTAAAGCGAATGCGGGATTCCATTAAGGCATTATCTAGCCCCAAATAGGCGAGGATAATTTCTTTAGCAGCGTTTTCCTTGGGTTCTTCCTCGCAGACTCGCATCAAGGTTCCTCTTTTATCGCGAGAATAACCTCTGATTTCAAATAAATCTCGAAAATCTGCCTCAAAACTGAGGCTGATGGTAGCGCTAACGCTCTGGGTATTGTAGTTAGTTACCTTGATTTCTTCAAATAAACCGCCGTTGAGGACGATTTCTCGCTCGATGCCGATCGTTTCTGCTAAGGCGCGATCGCCCAGTTGCGGGTTGGCACACAATATTGTCATCAGCGAACCTTTTTGTGCGTCACTGCTCAGTAAAGCGGGCGATCTTCCCTCAATTTGTAATTCTAAGCGACTGAGAAAGCGCGTATCTCGACAAAATAATCCCAAGCTTTCTTGTTTACCCACAGACAGGCTGCTAGCACCAGAAATATTGCCGAGTAGATCGGTAATGAGGAACAGGTCATCATCTTTCAGCGTTAAAGTCGGGATCGGATGTTCGCTGCTTGCACTCGTCCATTCTGGCACGGGCATCTGAGCGATCGGGGCAAACGTACGTCCGTCAAGATTGATAACTTCGGGCATTTTAACTTCAGTAATCAGTAATGGGTAATTAGCGATCGCTTAGTTGTCATCTAGCAATCCTATTAAATATTAATCCTGACTCCTAACTTTTTGGACTGCCGTTTTGTATTCTCTATTTCCTATTCCCGATTGAAAAAAATCGCTTCTGAAATTAGCGCAGAGGAGCCTTTGAATGCGACAATAATTCCCTATGTGCCTTTCCTTTTGTGTCAATCCGCAGCAATGAGTGTAAATTGGATTAGCCGCGCCGATCGCCTAAAAGCTTTACCTACCTACGTTTTTGCTCGCCTAGACGAACTTAAAGCCAATGCGAGAGAACAGGGAATCGATTTGATAGACTTAGGAATGGGGAATCCAGATGGTTTAGCGCCTGAGCCAGTGATTGAGGCGGCGATCACTGCTCTCTACAAGCCTCAAAACCACGGCTATCCTCCGTTTGAAGGAACGGCTAGTTTCCGTCGCGCCATCACCACTTGGTACAAGCGTTGCTACGATGTTGACCTCAACCCTGATAACGAAGCCTTGCCGTTATTAGGCTCGAAAGAAGGGCTGACTCATCTTGCGCTTGCCTATATCAACCCAGGCGATTTAATTCTCGTTCCCAGTCCTTCCTATCCGCCTCATTTTCGCGGGCCGCTGATTGCTGGGGGCAAGATTTATCCTCTCATCCTCAAAGCAGAGCAAGATTGGTTAATCGATCTCCGTTCTATTCCCGAAGAAATAGCCCAACAGGCAAAAATTCTTTATTTCAACTACCCCAGCAATCCTACGACGGCTACTGCCCCAAGGGAATTTTTTGAGGAGATTGTCGCCTTCGCTCGTCACTACGAAATTATGCTCGTACACGATCTCTGTTATGCAGAGTTGGCGTTTGATGGCTATCAACCCACCAGTTTATTACAAATTCCTGGAGCCAAAGAAATCGGGGTCGAATTTCATACTCTATCCAAAACCTACAATATGGCAGGTTGGCGAGTGGGATTTGTGGTGGGCAATTCAGATATTATTCAAGGGTTGCGAACGCTGAAAACCAACCTCGATTATGGCATTTTTGCCGTTATTCAAACAGCAGCAGAAACGGCTTTACAGCTACCCGATATTTACATCAAACAAGTTCAGGATCGCTATCGTCAACGCCGAGATTTTCTGATTCGAGGATTGGCAGAACTGGGTTGGAAGATTCCCCCTTCAAAAGCCACTATGTACCTCTGGGTGCCTTGTCCGGTAGGGATGAATTCTACCGATTTTGCCCTTGATGTTTTACAAAAGACGGGGGTAGTCGTGACTCCTGGTAATGCCTTTGGCGAAGGCGGAGAAGGCTATGTGAGAATTAGTTTAATTACCGATTGCGATCGCCTCACAGAAGCGTTACGCCGTCTCAAACAAGCTGGCATCCGCTACCAACCGGAAGTACTCGTTTAAACGACCATTAAACAGTAAAAAAGTGATAGCGGGCAATAGCTATCACTCTTGTGATGACCTCAGTCCGAGATGGAAATTAACTAGCCACGATATACTCTCGGACATTAGAACGCCTTCTGCGTAACTGAGCAAGGGCTTGATGCTCTAGTTGACGGACTCTTTCGCGACTGATATTCATCCTCTGACCGATTTTCGCCAGCGATAGTTCTTTTCCGTCTTCTAAACCGAAGCGCAACGAAAGGACTTCTCGCTGTTGAGGGGTCAATTCTCCTAGCAAGTTATTCAAGTCTTGCCGCAGCAGTTCCTGAGTAATGTAACTATCGGGAGAAATTCCCTCATCTTCGAGCAAATCGGAGAGTTCCGTATCCTGATTGTCCCCAACTCGCACATCCAAAGAAACGGGTTGACGCGCCATGCTCAAGAATTCTCGAATTTGCGCGGGATCTAGGTCTAACGCTTGAGCGATTTCGCCAGGGGTGGCGCTACGACCTAATTTCTGCGCTAGTTCTCGCTGGGTTTTCTTGATTTTATTGAGCTTTTCGGTGATGTGGATGGGAAGGCGAATTGTCCGGGCTTGTTGGGCGATCGCTCGCGTAATCGCTTGACGAATCCACCAATAGGCATAGGTAGAAAATTTATATCCCTTAGTTGGGTCAAACTTTTCCACGCCTCTTTCCAATCCTAAGCTGCCTTCCTGAATTAAATCCAGGAACTCCATGTTCCGCTTCTGATATTTCTTGGCGATCGCGACGACTAAGCGCAGGTTGGCTTCAATCATTTTACGCTTGGCTCGATTTCCCTGTTCGATCGCTCGGTTAAGTTCGTTTTCGCCAAGCTGGACAGACTTCGCCCACTCTGATCCACTTGGCTCTTCTCCGAGTTGATTGGCTAGTTCTTCTTTTTTCTCTAACAGGGTCATCATTCTCTGTACCTGCTTCCCGTAAACAATTTCTTGTTCGTGGGTTAGCAGAGGCACCCGTCCAATTTCGTGCAGATAAGTCCGAACCATATCTGCTGAAAATGTAGGCTGTTTTTTGTTGGCGTTAACTTTAGCAGTGGGCATTTTGTACAGTTGTGACTCCTTGAAACTGTCAGAAAGTCTGTTACTGACTCGATTTTTTCACACAATCCGGTCTGTTTGTCCGCTAGAACCAAGAAGAGATTTCTAAAACAAAGTCATTATGACTTCCTACTACCTTAAGACTAGCTCACTTCTTTAGACGGTGGCAAATCTAGAAAGGTTCATCATTAAATTCTGCGTCAGAAGAGCGTTAATTTCTTTCTGATTAAGGGTTTAGTAAAGGCAATTCCATTCAGCTTGGGATTGAGCTTGACCGACCCACTATCATGATGACTCAAAAGCTATTACAATAAAAGGCTTAGCTTAGGGTGGATCGCCGAACCCGTAAGGGCGGATTTCACAAAACAGATGAAAAATATTACTCAAAAAAATAGTAGGAGGACGACAATTACCTCCTACCTGTCAATCGAATTGAGAGGAAAAGATCTAAGCTTTAAGCTTTAGCCTCTTCTTTAACCAACTTCTCCCAACCCAATTCTTTCAAATGATTGTTGCGACGGAGAGGACGAGTTGCTAGTTCTAAAATGTCGCGAGCATTGGTAAAGCCGTGGATCTGAGCAAAGGTGAATTCTACAGACCATTTGGTATTGATCCCGCGAGCTTCTAAGGGATTAGCGTGAGCCATACCCGTAATGACGAGATCGGGCTGGAGTTCCTGAATGCGCTGGATCTGATTGTAATTATCGGGTTTCTCAACAATCTTAGGCATGGGAACGCCCATTTCCTGACAAGTCTTTTCCAGCAGTGCCAACTCACCTGCTTGATAGCGCTTGTCCATGTAGGGAATGCCGATTTCTGGGCAAGTCATGCCGCAACGAATGAGGAAACGTGCCAAGGAAATTTCTAAGAGGTTGTCTCCCATAAAGAAGACCGACTTACCGCGAATCAGCTTGATGTAATCTTCCAAACTAGCCCAGATTTGGGCTTCCCGTTCTTCTAAACCCTTGGGTTGTATGCCGAAGACAGAACAGATTTTTTCGATCCAAGCGCGGGTTCCGTCGGGGCCGATGGGGAAGGGTGCGCCAATCAGTTTGCACTTGCGACGGCGCATGAAGGTGGTAGCGGTGCGCGATAGGAAAGGATTCACACCGCAGACGTAGTATCCTTCTTCAATAATGGGTAACTCGGTGTAACGCTTGGAGGGCAACCAACCAGAAACTTTAATGCCTTGCTTCTTGAGTTCTAGGGTTAGGTTGGTGACGACGGGATCGGGTAGAGAACCGAACAGGACGAGTGGTGGATGGTCGGCGTATTCGGACTCGGTGGTAACGTCTTCTTTCTTACGACCGAAGTTGAGCAGTTTTTGAATAGCGTTGCGTTCTTCTTTCTCAGCTTCCAACGCTTTGCTGGGGCACTTGTGTACCATCGCCGCTAGAACGGTGTCTTCTCCTTGGGTGAAAGCGTAATCTAAACCGTTAGCCCGTGCAGTCACGATGGGGATGCCAATTTCTGCTTCTAACTTGGGTGCTAAACCTTCCAAGTCCATCTTAATGATTTCGGTGGTGCAGGTGCCGATCCAAACGATAACGCTGGGGTTGCGATCGCGCTTAATTTGCAAACACAACCGCTTCAGTTCTTCGTAATCGTTCAACTGTGCGGAAATATCCCCTTCTTCTAATTCCGCCATCGCATAGCGTGGTTCAGCAAAAATCATGACTCCCATAGCATTTTGCAGGAAGTAGCCGCAAGTTTTAGTTCCGATAACTAAGAAGAAGCTATCTTCAATCTTCTGATACAGCCAAGCTACGCAGCTAATCGGGCAAAAAGTATGGTAATTTCCAGTCTCGCATTCAAATGTCAGTGCGGTTGGTTCTTGTGTGGCGGTCATTTAATTGTTTCCTCTCTTATTTTGTTGAGATATTCAGTATCGGCATCTGTTAATAAAGGGATAACATGAGCTTCTTGAGTTGCTGCCGCTTCTGCTGCTCGTTTTTCGAGTTCAATCCCCGGATCGAAATCAATGAAGATCTCAAAAAAGCTCATAAGTTCCCGAAAAATAAGTTAATGGGCGATTGAAGGACGGTAAAAGAATGCTCAGAATCTACCGAAACGCGATCGCAAAGCGCGATCAATTTAAGTTAATTTTGTGTACAATTGTTCACATTTTTATAGCTTGTCGATCTGGGTGAATTTGTCTCCAATTGGAGACATTCTAATCGCCGATCGCTCTTACACCATCATTAGATCCAATTCTTCTTCCTCAGTCTTTTTAGGTTGCTGCGGATTGAGGTAGAAGTCAGACAACAAGGAGAACAACTCTCTGTCTTGAGCATCTTGAGGAACCACCCCTTCTGGTTTGGCGATAATTTGATCGGCGATGTTGAGATAATAGTTGCAAACATAGTTGAGGGAAGGATCGCTTTCTGCCATTTCAAACAGGGTTTTCCCTTTAACGCGAGAGACGCGAATATCTTCAATTAAAGGCAGAATTTCTAATACCGGCATGGGGACGTGAGAAATGTACTTGTCGATCAAGTCGCGCTTGGAAGTGCGGTTACCAATCAAACCTGCTAGACGAAGTGGATGTGTCCGTGCTTTTTCCCGTACTGAAGCAGCAATGCGGTTGGCTGCAAAAAGTGCATCAAACCCGTTATCTGTAACGATTAGGCAGTAGTCAGCATAGTTCAGAGGTGCCGCAAAACCACCGCAAACTACGTCACCGAGAACGTCAAAGAGAATTACGTCATACTCGTCGAAGGCATTGAGTTCCTTGAGCAGTTTCACAGTTTCGCCAACGACGTAACCACCGCAACCCGCACCCGCCGGGGGCCCGCCTGCTTCTACGCATTTAACGCCAGCATAGCCATCATAAATGACATCTTCGGGCCAGACATCTTCATAGTGAAAGTCTTTTTCTTGCAGGGTATCAATGATGGTGGGAATGAGAAATCCTGTCAAGGTAAAAGTGCTGTCGTGCTTGGGATCGCAACCAATTTGAAGGACTTTTTTGCCTCTCTTGGCCAGAGCAGCAGAGATATTACAACTTGTTGTAGATTTACCAATTCCGCCTTTTCCGTAAACTGCTAGTTTTAACAAGGTTCTTCCTCTCCTATACAAACAATTAAATCTTTTTTGCTTATGACTGCTTTGCCTGTGAGCATCTGTTGATGCTTTTGTTCTCAGATCTCATCGATCGCATTATCAACCAACTTATTTAGAAAAAAAAGGGGGCTTTTAAAGACTTAAGGGTTTAAAATTGAATATTTTTGATATATAAAGATTATTTTGGGTTTTAAAACCATCAAAATCTTTTTAAAAGCGAATAAATCATTTTATATAAATTTTTTATTTATATTTAATTTAAATAAAAACAATAGACAAAAATTATCGGGATAGGATTAGTCAAGACAAGTATCAAATCCCTAAAATCTTGAATTGATAGTAAATAGAGGCGCTTATCGCCAGAGACCAGTTTGTCTATCCAATAGAGATGAATCAATTATTATCATCGATCTAGACCAAAACAAAAGTTCTGAGTCCCCTTGGAAAGAAAGACTTCTGATTTTTTATAAATAATAGTTAAATTTTTTCGAGCATCTTTTACTTGAGTTTAGACAACTCCCCTAAAGAGTGAGAATATAGACAAACACTTTTCTCGATCGCGATCGCCGCGATCTGACTTTTAGCCAATTGGGTAATACTCCCAAGACCTAGTTATGAGTAAATATACTCGATCCGATAGCTCTATTTTTGGTTATCTGTTTGCGACATTTTTAGTGCTAACGCTTCTTGTCTATGGACTGAGGGGGTTTGGCATTCTTTCTTTTATTCCTGGCGGCGTTATTTTGCTTTTGAGCGCATTTTCAATAATTACGGGCACTATCTACGGGATAAGAAAAACACAGCGCTTTTGAAGCCCTGGTGAGGCAAGACAGAAGGGTCTTTAAGTATGAGTTTGATTCATCTTTTTTCAAAGAGGAAAGAGGAGAGAAAACTATGCAAAAATACGTCTGTTCGGTTTGCGGATACGAATACGATCGAGAAGTCGGCGATCCCGATAATGGAATCGAACCTGGAACACCTTTTGAAGAGCTACCAGAGGACTGGGCCTGTCCCGTCTGCGGTGCTGCTAAAGAAGATTTTGAAAAGATTGACCAGTCAATTGATTGAACTAACTGATTACTGATTACTGATTACTGATATTAGCTGTACAGCCGTTGCTTTTAATTCCGGTTCTAGAGAAATCGGGCAAGCTTCTGGATGAGTCAGGGCATTAGCTTCTGCCTTATCTGCCCAAAGTGCGCCCCAGTGAATCGGCACAAAAACTGTCCCGGTTGAAATGGCTTTGGTGACTTGGGCGAGAAAACGAGCGCTTCCTCGGCGCGATCGCACTTCTATCCAAGTCCCATCTTCAATGCCCAAGTGCTTGGCATCGCGAGGATGAATTTCGAGAAACGGCTGCGGTTGTTTTTTGGTCAGTTTCTCAATGCGCCCCGTGCGAGTCATGGTATGCCAGTGTTCGTAAACCCTTCCTGTGGTTAGCACGAAAGGAAAGTATTCATCGGGTGGTTCTGCCAACCCGCGCGAATGGAAAGCGCCAAATCTCGCCCGTCCGTCAGGAGTATGAAAACGCCCATCCAGATAAAGACGCTTTGGTTTGGAAGAATGTAATTTCTCTGGACAAGGCCATTGAATCGGCCCTTCTTGTTGCAATCGCTCGTGAGAAACCCCACTGAGATCGCAGGGGCGATCGCGCGTTAATTGCACGAATTCTGCATAGACAGCAGCCGAATCAACAAAATCAAACGCTCTAGTATAGCCCAGACGGCGACCGACTTGGGCAAAAATTTCCCAATCGGCTTTCGCTTCTCCCGGACGGTGGCGAAATTGTGGACAAAAAGTAACAACTCGTTCTGAATTGGTCATCGTTCCCGCTTTTTCTCCCCACTGCGCTGCGGGTAACAAAAGATGAGCATAAGCAGCCGTTTCCGTTGGATAATAAGCATCCTGATATACCGTGAAAGGAGACTTCAATAAAGCAGCTTTAGTGCGTTCCAAATCGGGCATCGTGACGGCTGGATTAGTCGCAGCAATCCACAATAAACCGACTTCTCCTTTTTCTAAACCGAGAATCATACTCCAAGCATCTCTACCAGGAATAGCTGAAATAGACCCTGGTTCGAGTCCCCAAAATTGCTCTACTTCAGCGCGATGTTGAGGATCTTTGACCGAACGATAACCAGGGAGAAGGTGGGACAGTCCTCCTGCTTCTCTTCCTCCCATAGCGTTTGGCTGTCCAGTGAGAGAAAATGGCCCTGCACCTGGATTGCCAATCTGACCAGTCAACAGATGCAAATCGATCAGCGATCGCACCTTAGCCGTGCCTTCCGAGGATTGATTCATCCCCATCGACCACAAAGACAGCACTCGTTTGGATTCTCCCCAGTACCGCGCTGCTGTTTCTAAGTCTTCGCTAGAGATACCGCAGCGTCGAGCCACGATTTCTGGAGGATAGTGTTTGATAACTTCAATATAGGCGGGAAAGTTGGCAGTGCGATCGTCGATGAAATTGCGATCGCATTTGTCCCATTGCATCAACAAGTAAGCCATGCCATTGAGTAAGTCGATATCAGTACCGGGGCGAATAGCAAGGTGCAAACTAGCAACTTCAGCCGTTTGCGTGTGGCGAGGATCGACGACGATGGTTTTGACATCGGGATTCTGCTTGCAGCGTTTGTGCAGTCGATTAAAAAGAATGGGGTGACATTCAGCCATATTGCTGCCGATAATAAAAGCGCAGTCAGTGAGATCCAAATCCTCATAACAACAAGGCGGCCCGTCGGAACCAAAACTTTGCAAATAACCAGCCACCGCAGACGACATACACAAACGAGAGTTGGCATCAAAATTATTCGTGCCGAGACACCCTTTCATCAACTTTTGAGCGATGTAATAGTCTTCCGTTTGCAACTGACCGGAACCATACATACAGATTGCATCTACTCCCTGAGTTAAACGGACGGTTTGAATGCGATCGACGATTTGGTTTAATGCTTCTTCCCAACTGACGCGCCGGAATTCCTCGTTTAAAGAGTCTCGCATCATCGGATAAAGTAGTCTATCTTTATCTAAAGCTTCAGCAATGGTTGCACCTTTCACGCAGACCATCCCTTGATTCGAGGGGTGAGTTTTGTCGCCACGAACTTTCAGTGTGGAATTGTCCTCTGAAAATGAAACCTCTAAACCACAGCCAACACCACAATAAGGACAAAGCGTTTTAATAGAATTCGTCACAATCGTTCCTCCTAGGTGACGTAGATCCTGAAATGGGGGACAAGGAAGACAAGAAACTTCTTGCAAAAATTAAATTCTTCGCTTCCTCCTCTGCGTGAGATTAAAAAGAGGAAAAAAGCACACAGACTCGCGCAAATCAGAGCAGCTTCCTCAATCAAAAAAATTGCATAGGAAACCCTAGAGGCAATGCAGAGATTGCCTTAAGGGGATTTATTCGGGTTAGGGAAAACTCGATCTTTCGTAAGAATGAGGCAACCGCGATCGGATTACCTCATTTGTCATCTTCTTACCAACACACAGGAGAAACTGAGTTAAGAGCCAACTTTAGACATAGCTGAAGTAACCAGCAGAGAGAGTCAAATTCGTTACTCCTGCGACAACAGAAATTAACTCATCGCTAGAACCAAGCGTTCCATTACCATTAGTATCGAGATAGATACCCGTACCACCAACACCATTGATGGGAGACGACCCTAACACATACCGACTGGCCGACCCTTCTAACTGAATCTTATCTTGGCTTGTATTGAAGCCCTGAATCAGAGCATAATCGTTGAGTCCTGCCGTGGAATTGTTGCCATCGTTGTAGAAGACCGAGTTAGCACTAGCGAGGACATAGCGATCGCTTCCATTGCCTCCATTGAAGGTGTCGATAGATCCTCCCGTTACGCTACCACCGACGAGGACATCATTGCCACCGCCACCCGTTAGTAGGTCGCTGCCTTCTCCGCCAATCAAGGTATCGTTGTTAGTTCCCCCAATTAGAGTGTCGTTTCCTTTACCGCCATCGGCGACAATGTTAACGTTTGTCTGACTGGCATCGAGGCGATCATTTCCGTCATTCCCATTGAAGATGACTTTCTGTACGTCAGTCCCAGCTAGACTTTTAACGGTAAAGGTTTCGTCGCCTCCGAGTCCGTTAATCTCGAACTGTTCGGTATCGTCCACGTCTAGAGTAATAGGAACTAAGTTAACTCGTTGGAAGATAGCCCGTCCGCCATTAGCTTGTAAGGTAATCTCGTCACCCAAGGCAACAGAACCATTAAACACGGTAGTGTCATAACCAGCCCCACCTCGCATGATATCGCTGCCGTCGCCATCGTTCCAAATCATGCGATCGTTGCCAGAACCGCCTTCAAAAACATCGCTGCCTTTATCTCCGACGAGAATATCATTGCCATGATTGCCAGAGAGGTGATCGTTGTCGTTCCCTCCCCGCAGGAAATCGCTAGCTTTTCCACCGACGAGAGTATCATGACCAGCACCACCATCAGCAATGATGTTAACGTTTGTCTGACTGGCATCGAGGCGATCGTTGCCATCATTGCCATTGAAGATAACCTTCTGCACGTCAGTACCAGATAAGTCCTTAACGGTAAAGGTTTCGTCGCCTCCGAGTCCGTTAATCGCGAACTGTTCGGTATCGTCCACATCTAGGGTGATGGGAACCAGGTTGACTCGTTGGAAGATTGCCCGTCCGCCATTAGCTTGTAAGGTAATCTCGTCGCCTAAAGCAACCGAACCATTAAATACAGTTGTGTCATAACCAGCCCCACCTCGCATGATGTCGCTGCCGTCGCCGTCATTCCAAATCATGATATCGTTGCCAGAACCGCCTTCAAAAACATCGCTGCCTTTGTCACCGATCAGAACATCGTTACCGTCGCCACCCCAAAGGCGATCGTTGTCATTGCCACCTCGTAAAAGGTCATTACCTTTCTCGCCTAAAAGGGTATCTTCGCCCCCCTGACCATTTAAAGTATCGTTGCCATCGCCGCCAATGATTTGGTCGTTTTCTTCGCTGCCAATCAGTAAGTCATTGCCTTTTCCGCCTACTATGATATCCATTCTAATTACTCCTAATTTGAGTCGATTTATTGGTTTTTCCTGTTTTTGGCAAACAAATGAATTTAAGTGTTTTCAGAGAACTGTTTAGTTCTATAATTTCATCAAAACTTGACGTTAACTGAGTTCGAGACTGAGAAGATTCTGATTTTTGACTGACTTTGGACTGATTAAAAAATAA
>CAYTUO010000062.1:0-15187 GCA_964441015.1 uncultured Pleurocapsa sp. | reverse complement strand
TATTTAGGGGTTGTTTACGGGGTTCCAGCGCAAGAGAGTGGCACAATTAGCCTTCCCATCGGCCGCCATAAAAGCGATCGCAAGAAAATGGCAGTCGTCGCCATCGAAAAGGGAGGACGAGAAGCGATTACCCACTGGCAAATTTTAGAAAGACTGGGCAACTACACCCTAATGCAATTTCGCCTAGAAACGGGTCGTACCCATCAAATTCGCGTCCATTCAACTCAAATCGGCCATCCCATCGTCGGCGATCCCGTCTACAGTTCCGGTCGTTCGGTGGGAGTGAATTTACCCGGTCAAGCACTTCATGCCTGGAAACTCACTTTAGAACATCCCCTTTCTGGAGAAATTATTGAAGCGATAGCGCCTCTTCCTCCTACTTTTACCAAGCTTTTAGAAGTCTTGAGAAAGCGAGTAACGAGTAGCTACAGATAAATAATAACTGTAAATAGGGAACGGAGACTTTTCACTCGCGTCTATGAACTTGTTTTACCATTTGTTCGTTTTGTTCTTTTTTTTAGGTGCCTTCATAGGGTAGACTTGCCACATTCTGTGAAGCGTCTCTCAGCAGAAATGGTATTAACAAACGATAACAAAAAACGACAAGAGAGGAATAGCGTAGTGTCTCGCAGATTAAGGCAAAATAATATTTCTAAGCTTACAAGAGGCTCGTCCCAAGCCAATCGATCGCCTCGTCCCACTTCACGTCCGAGTTCCGCAAAAGCTTCAGGAAAACCTCTCTCATCTCGGAATAGATCGAGTCAACCACCAACGATAGCCGTTCCGGCAAGACGTATTGACACCGAAAAAAGCCCTCATCCTAGAGAAAGACGGCGACCTGCAAATCCATTGTTTATATTCTTTTTGTATATTCTCCGCTTGTCCATTATGGGCGTTGGCATTGGCGCGATCGCGGGAACGGTATTAAACGTTATCAAACCCACTCAAACCTCTGTCGCTCAATCTCAGCAGCCGCCTCAACCTACGCTTACTCAAGAAGCTTCTGCCAAACCAACACAAGCAGCATCTCCCGCTTCCTCTCCCCTAACTCTAACTCAAGAATTGACCCCCCTCAAAGCCAAATTAGAAGCTTTAGGGGTTAAATACCCCAAATTACAACCAGGAGCATTTTTTGTCGATTTGGACAATGGGGCCTATGTCAACGTACAAGGAGACACGGTATTTTCTGCTGCTAGTACGATTAAAATTCCCGTTTTGATCGCCTTCTTCCAGGATGTAGACGCAGGCAAAATTCGCCTAGATGAAATGCTAACCCTGAAGAAGGAATTAATCGGTAGCGGTTCCGGCGAGATGCAGTATCAGCAAGTCGGCAAGAAATTTACCGCACTGGAAACAGCCACAAAAATGATTATCATCAGCGATAATACGGCTACCAATATACTGATCGATCGCTTGGGAGGTAAAGAAGTCCTCAATCAGCGTTTTCAGGAGTGGGGCTTAACTTCGACAGTCATTAACAACGCACTTCCCGACTTAGAAGGGACAAATACAACCAGTCCAAAAGATTTGGCGAATTTGCTAGCAAAGGTGAATCAGGGAGAATTGGTATCCCTCAAATCGCGCGATCGCATTCTTGGCATTATGGAAAAAACCAAAACGAGAACTTTGCTGCCTCAAGGATTGGAAAACGATGCCATTATTGCTCACAAAACAGGCGATATCGGTACTGTCTTAGGCGATGCAGGAATCGTCGATATGCCTAGCGGCAAGCGTTATCTCGGTTCTGTTTTAGTCAAACGTCCTCATAATGATTACACTGCCAGAACGCTAATACAAGAGATTTCTCGAACGGTTTATCAACACTTTAAATGGTATTTAGTTCGTCCTGCTACTGAATCAGCAACAGAGAGTCAACCCATTACGCAAAGTCCTCCCAATATCAGTAATCAGTGATTGGTGATTGGTGATTGGTGATTGGGAGTGTGGGGAGTGTGGGGGGACAAGGGGGACAAGGAAGAATATTTACTCCTGAACTCCTGAACTCCTGACACTGATAACTGATAACTGATAACTGATAACTGATAACTGCTTCCTAATTGGGCGTAATTTGTCCTAAAGCAATTCCTCCTAAAATCATTAATCCAAACGCTAAACGATACCAAACAAATATCCAAGTATCTCTTGTTTTTAGATAACGAAGCAACCAAGCGATCGCTAAATAAGAAAAAATAGTAGAAGCGATCAAACCAACGCCTAGCGGTAGTAGTTGGGAAATCGTTACTTGCTGATCGAAAACATCTTTTAGTTCGACTAACCCAGCTATCGTAATCGCGGGAATACCCAATAAAAATGAAAAACGGGCAGCCGTAGAACGTTCTATATTCACAAATAAACCCGCAGTTAACGTGGAACCAGAACGAGATACGCCAGGGATTAAAGCGAGAGACTGTGCCAATCCCATCAAAATTCCATCTCGCCTTCTCAAATCCTCAAAATTGCGCTTGTGAGTGCCACAACGTTCTGCTAGTGCTAGTAATGATGCCATAAAGAGCGAAGCGATCGCGATCGCCACCATACTTCGCAGGGGAGAACGATCTAGATCGCTAACGAGAACTTTTAGTAACAGCCCAAAGATTACAATAGGAATCGTGCCCAAAATAATGCCGACTGCTATGCGGAATTCATGAGCTTTGTAATCTGATTTTTGGATTGCTCTTATCGCCCCAGTCGTCAACTGACTCAAATCCGACCAAAAATACCACAATACTGCCGCAATACTGCCTAACTGAATTACTGCCGTAAAAGTTACCCCAGGATCGCCCCACCCCAGTATGACAGGAACGACTTTTAAATGAGCAGTACTGCTAATCGGCAAAAATTCCGTAACTCCCTGTACGAATCCCAAAACTATCGCCTGAAAAACATTGAAATGAGACATGGGAGCTACAGATGGCGGGTTCGATGCAGTTTGGGCAACTGTCAGTCGATTAAAAACTAATGAAAGAGCGATCCCCAGTGAGATATCGCTGCAAAAATTAAAATATTTGGGCGTAAATTTGCTCATACGAATTTAAATGTTAGATTGAAAATTATCGATTCCAGATATTGTCAAGCCTCAATCAAGTCTATCTGGGATTGGTGATTGGTGATTGGTGATTGGTGATTGGTGATTGGTGAAGAGTGACTCATCAGTCATCAGTTATCAGTTATCAGTTATCAGTGATTGGTGACTGGATCAATCCTTTCATCCAAAATCTACAATCGGGAGACAAGGAAGAATGGAGAATATTTACTACTGAACTCCTGAACTCCTGAACTCCTGAACTCCTGAACTCAGGTACACTGATTACTGATTACTGATTACTGATAACTGGTAACTGGTGAGAAGGTGAGAAGGTGAGAAGGTGAGAAGGTGATTGGGAAATTTTCTTCCCTGTCCCCCTTGTCCTCCTTGTCCTCCTTGTCCTCCTTGTCCTCCTTGTCCTCCTTGTCCCCTCTTCCCCTGCTCCCCTGCTTCCCCTGCCCCTCTGCTCCCTCTGCTCCCTCTGCTCCCCACACTCCTTGTCCCCCTTATCTCCTTATCCCCTAGAGGGGCATTTTGGCTTTATGGTATATTGAGATAGGTAAAGATAAGTTAAGAATATTAAAAAGATTTTGGTAAATCATACATTGTTCTCACCCTTGTCTTCAGTTGCTCGCGCATTACAGTCAGGCGACAATTCCTCGATTCTTTCTCTAAGTCGAGTAAAGGAACGTCAGGCTGTTCTAGTTTCCTTAGTAGCAGCTTTTCTGGTTTGTGTTCCCGTCTTTATCCAGACTCCTCTAGTGAGATTATTTCCTTGGATGAGCTTGTTATTGACAGGTGGATGGGTAGGTTTAGGAATAATTCTCCTGAAACGTCCTAAAACAAGAATCTGGGGAGATTTGCTGCTAGGATTTAGCTGGAGTTGGTTGGCGGGTTCGATTTACTGGGGATGGTTGCGCTGGGAACCCCTCATTCACTTGCCTGTAGAATCTATTGGCGTGCCTTTTGCTTGCTGGTGTTTGTGGCGAGGTTGGGGAAAGATAGGCAATTGGTTTTATCTCGGTTCTCTGTTTGGCACGGCTATTACTGACTTATATTTTTATTTAACTGGATTAATTCCTTACTGGCGGCAAGTGATGCAAGTCGAACCCACTGTGGCAACATCAATTTTGCAAAGCGCGATCGCACAAATCGAAACGCCTTGGGGGATTAGTTGGGCAGTCGTCTTAGTCAATTTATTAATTGCCGTGGGATGGCGATCGCTACAAAAACCAGAATTGCACGGGTGGGCATTTGCCGGGGCAGTATTGAGTACAATCTTAGTGGATAGTCTGTTTTTAATAGCAGCATCTATGAGCTAAACAATAACTCTCGATACTCACATTGCCCTCTTACCCGTGGAGAATTTAGGACGAAACCCGTATTTGCTACTTAATACTGCAAAAGGGAACCGCTACTTACCATTAGTTGGCAGAAACTATTGGACAATTGGTCGCGGAAAGGATAACGATTTTGTGATTCCCGATCAGTGTATTTCTCGCAATCACGCTATCCTACAATCCACAGGAACGGAATTTTATATCATTGACTTAGGCAGTCGTAACGGAACCTTTGTCAACGGACGCAGAGTCAGCATTCCGCTAACCTTACGGGATACCGATCGCGTGACTTTTGGCAAAACCGAGTTGGAGTTTCATTGTCCCTCTACCACTCATCCAACTCAAACCCCTCGACACTCCGCAGATCGAGAAACCATGACTTCAGTATTGCACGAGCGGCGGTTGACATCGGTGATGGTAGTCGATATGAGGGATTTCACCGTCTTAACCAGGCAGCTAGATGAAGAGATGCTTTCATCGCTAATTGGCAACTGGTTTCGTCAAGCAGGAGATATTATTCGCGACACTGGCAGTTGGGTAGATAAATACATCGGCGATGCGATCATGGCCATCTGGTTTCACGGACAAGAAGAAGTCACCAAAGAAGAATTGATGCAAATTTTTCAGGCAGCGATCGCCCTTAATAAAATGACAGAGGAATTAAGCGCTCAATATCCGTTGCCTTTTAATTTGAGAATTGGGACGGGAATTAATACGGGTTATGCGATGGTCGGCAACACTGGCAGTGACGATCACCCAGATTATACAGCGATCGGAGATACTGTTAATGCTGCCTTTCGTCTAGAATCGACTACCAAGGAAATCGGTTTAGATATTGCGATCGGAGAGACAACCTACAGTTATCTTGCAGAATTTCAGCAGGTTCAACAGCTATTTCATCAACATAAAGTAATTCTCAAAGGCTACGAACAGCCAACAATTACCTATGGAACCACTTACAAGGAACTAGAGACTTTCTTAGAAGTCAACAGCATCGCCGTCTCGTAAAAACTTTTAAATTTTTTCTACTGACCAAATTCAATTCTTGCTTGTTCTACGATTTCAACCGTGACTTCATCTAAATTAGCAGCACGGGCCAATTCTTCGATGCGTTGGCGAGCTTGAGTCCGCACAAAAAAGGGAATATTTTTCAACTTGACTTTAGCTTCTGGTGTCCATTGCAGAGTATCAGTGTCATTAAAGTCGCTCATAGCCCGATCACAGCAGTTAGCTTAAATTCTTGTCCACTTTTCTCTACTTTAACAGCGATTTATTCACTCAGAAAATCGACGGAACAAAAAGCCATTTTCAGTTTCAGTCCAAACGCGAGTCTTGTTCATCCTAAAGGCAGAATAATTCGCACTCAAAAGATTGCTCCAGTCTAGGATAGAATGAGATAGACTGAGGAACTTGCCATGTCTGAACTGATTCAAGCTGTCTTAGGCAGTGATGAAAAAAAGACACTGCGTCAGTTGTTGGCTCAATTACGCACTTCAGGCAAGCAGTACTTTCTGTGCAATGAAATTACACAAGCGTTTGAAGAGTGCTGCCGCCAATCTCAAAAACCAGCTTACTTTTACCATTCCTCCGCGATCGCGCAACTGATTCACCACACCCATGAAATTCTCTTAGAAGAGGAAAGTACCTGGTTTCTGATCCGACCCAAAATTGCCAGTCAACAAGTCTTTCGCCTAGCAGCCGATCTCAACAGCGTCGAACTGATGACTTCCCAAGCGCTATTAGACTTGCGCGATCGCTTGGTCAACCGTTACCATCCCCAAATCTTAGAAATAGATTTTAGTCCTTTTTCCCGAGGCGCTCCCACGATTGACGATCCCAGAAATATCGGTCAAGGATTGGAGTTTCTTCACCGCTATTTGTTTGGCAAAATATCTGCCAACCCCCAAGATTGGCTAGAAGGATTGTTTCAAGTCCTGCACCAACACCAATACGATGGCATTTCTCTACTGATTAACGATCGCATTCGTTCGGCGAGTGAGTTATTCGAGCAAGTCAAGGAAGCCATACAAGCGATCGCTCAGTTGTCTCCTAACGTTCCCTACGAATCATTTCGCTTTGAACTTCAATCCTTGGGTTTTGAACCCGGTTGGGGGAATACGGCATCTCGCGTCAGAGAAACGCTAGAAATGCTCGTTCGACTGATGATCGAGCCAGAACACGCCGTTTTAGAAGCTTTTATTGGCCGTCTCCCGATTACCTGGCGCGTCGTTCTCATTTCCATTCATGGCTGGGTGGCGCAAGAAGGCGTTTTGGGAAGGCCGGAAACAGCAGGACAAGTGGTCTACGTTCTCGATCAAGCCCGCAGTTTGGAAAATCAATTGCGCGAAGAGATGCATCTAGCTGGACTCGATCTGGTGGGCGTTCAACCCCAGGTGATTGTCCTCACCCGCCTCATTCCCAACTGCGAAGGAACTGCGTGCGATCGCCGTTTGGAGAAGGTTTACGGGACTGAAAATGCCTGGATTTTGAGAGTTCCCTTTCAAGACTTCAATCCCCAAGTGACCCAGAACTGGATTTCTAAATTTGAGATTTGGCCCTATCTGGAAACCTTTGCTTTGGATGCCCAACGAGAACTGCTGGCACAATTGCAGGGGAAACCGGATTTGATTGTTGGCAACTACAGCGATGGGAATTTAGTAGCCTCCCTGCTGGCCAGACGCTTCGAGGCGACTCAGTGTAATATTGCCCATTCTCTAGAAAAGTCTAAATATTTATTCAGCGATCTCTACTGGCAAGATTTAGAAGAACAATATCATTTCTCGCTACAATTTACGGCTGACCTGATCTCCATGAATGCGGCTGACTTCATTATTACCTCGTCTTACCAGGAAATCGTGGGCAATCCCGACAGCATGGGTCAGTATGAGTCGTATAAATGTTTTACCATGCCGCAGCTTTATCATGTCGTCGATGGGATTGAATTATTTAGTCCCAAGTTCAACGTAGTACCGCCGGGAGTCAACGAACATATCTTTTTCCCTTACACTCAGACAGAAGATAGAGTAGAGAGCGATCGCCAACGGGTTGATGACTTACTCTTGACTAGCGAAGATCCTCATATTTTGGGACGGCTAGACAACCCTGACAAGCGACCTATTTTTACAGTTGGCCCGATTAACTCGATCAAGAATTTTACGGGACTGGTGCAATGCTTCGGGGAGAGTCAAGCATTACAAGAACGTTGCAATCTCATTCTCGCGATCGCTAAGTTCAATCCTGACGAGGCGACTAATCCAGAAGAAAGAAGAGAAATCGAAAGACTTCACGAGCTAATCGAGCGCTATCATCTCCACGGTAACATTCGCTGGCTGGGAATGCGTCTTACTAGCCCCGATCTGGGCGAAGCATACCGAGTTATTGCCGATCACCAAGGGATATTCGTTCATTTTGCCCGTTTTGAAGCCTTTGGCATTACCTTACTCGAAGCAATGATTTCCGGCTTGCCTAGTTTCGCGACTCAATTTGGCGGCGCTTTAGAAATTCTTCGAGAAGGAAAAAGTGGATTTCATATCAATCCCACCGATCTAGAAGGAACAGCCCAAAAAATTCTCAATTTTATCGATAAATGTGAGGCTGATCCCCAATATTGGCAAGAAATTTCCCAGGGAGCGATTCAGCAAATTCGCGAGAAATATAACTGGCAAGAACACACCAAAAAGGTTCTCTCACTTTCGAGAATTTACAATTTCTGGAACTATATTTCTCAAGAAAACCGCGAAGCCTTGCATCGATATCTAGAAGCTTTATTCCATTTAATTTACAAGCCCCTAGCGGCAAAAATCTGGGAAAAACATTTAAAAGAATCTTGCTAACTCTCGTAAGTCCGATGGCTGAAAGTACTTCTTCCTATCACTTTATTTACACCGATTGGAATCTCAGCGAAACTCAATTTGACCCCGCACAACTCCACCACAAAGAAACTGTCTTTACTATAGGTAATGGTTATCTGGGAACGCGGGGAAGTTTTGAGGAAGGCTATCCTCGTGCTTTGAGTGCGACCTTAATTCACGGCGTTTATGATGATGTTCCCGTGATGTACACCGAACTGGCCAATTGTCCCGACTGGCTACCGCTAACCGTTAGTATTGACGGAGAAAGCTTTCGGCTTGATCGCGGCGAAATTTTGAGTTATCAGCGACAGCTTGACCTAAAAAGCGGTATTCTCAGCCGTAAGGTACGCTGGCGCAGTCCAAGCGGAAAAACACTAGATCTGTACTTCGAGCGTTTTGCTAGTTTCGCCAACGAACACTTCCTAGCACTGCGCTGTCAGGTAACCCCTCTAGATTTTGAGGGCACGATTAAAGTCGCGGCGAGCCTCAACGGTTATTCGGAAAATCAGGGCTATAATCACTGGGAATGGATAGATCAGGGGAATAGCGATCGCGCCATCTGGTTGCACGTCCGCACCCGCAATTCTCGCATTGAATTGGGAATGGCTTGCAAGCTACTCTTATCGGGAGTTGAGGGAGCTTTACAGATGACGAGTGTTCCAGGATATCCCACCATAGAAACAACCTTTTCAGTCTCTGTCGGACAAACAGCAACCCTAGACAAGATAGTCACTGTCTTTACCACGCGCAAAGTGGAAGCGCCAGTCCAGGTTGCCCAAGAACATCTGGCACAACTGTCCTCCTATGAGGAATTACGCTCGGCTCACCTAAAAGCATGGGAAGAAGTCTGGCAGCAAAGCGATATCTTGATCGAGGGTGATACTAAGGCTCAACTTGCAGTTCGTTACAATCTCTTTCAATTGCTAATTGGTGCCCCGCGCAATGATGATCGCGTGAGCATTCCCGCCAAGACTCTCTCTGGATTTGGCTATCGCGGTCATATCTTTTGGGATACGGAAATCTTTATTCTTCCGTTTTTTATTTACACCCAACCCGACATCGCCCGCAATTTACTGACCTATCGCTACCATACCCTCAATGGGGCGCGGCGCAAAGCATCTCACTACGGCTACAAAGGAGCGATGTTTGCCTGGGAAAGTGCCGATACGGGAGACGAGGTAACTCCTCGTTGGGCGCTGCCGAATCAACCCTATGCAGAAGATATCAGGATTTGGTGTCGCGATCGCGAAATTCATATCAGCGCGGATATTGCCTATGCTATCTGGTACTACTGGCAAGTCACAAACGACGACGAGTGGATGTGTCACTACGGTGCCGAGATTATTCTAGATGCGGCCGTCTTTTGGATTAGCCGAATTGAGTGGAATTCTAAGCAGCAACGCTACGAGATTCGGGAAGTCATCGGCGCGGATGAATATCACGAGCACGTGAGTAACAATGCTTTTACGAATCGGATGGTGCAGTGGCACTTGGAGAAAGCGGTGGCCGTTTATGACTGGCTCTGCGCTCGGTTTCCCGAAAAAGCTAGCGAATTGGCGGCAAAACTGGGATTAACTGCCAAGCAGCGCGATCGCTGGCAAGATATGGTCGCTAATCTCTGGATTCCTTACGACTCGTCAACGGAAATGATTGAGCAGTACGAGGGATTTTTTAACCTAGAAGATATCAATTTAGCCGATTACGAACCCCGTACCCGTTCGATGCAAACAATTTTGGGGATTGAGGGTGCCAACAAGCGGCAAGTTCTCAAGCAACCGGACGTATTAATGCTTCTCTATCTGATGCGGCAGTCAGAGGAGTTTCCTTACAACCAAGAGATCTTGGAAAAGAATTGGGATTACTATGCGCCCCGAACTGATATTACCTATGGTTCTTCCCTTGGCCCAGCTATTCACGCGATTTTAGCTTCGGATTTGGGTCAACCCGACGAAGCTTACGAACGTTTTTTGCAAGCAGCAATGGTGGATTTAGAAGATGTACGAGGCAATGCTGCTGATGGTATTCACGGAGCGTCTGCGGGCGGCATTTGGCAGGCAGTGGTTTTCGGGTTCGGCGGTTTCAAGCTTTCGCAAGAAGGGCCGGTTGCTACTCCTCATCTACCTTGTCACTGGAAGCGTCTGAAATTCAAAGTTCACTGGCGCGGCACTTGGCACGAATTCGATCTCAAGGCAGAAGGAAAGATTGAGGGGGTTATTTTCGATTTAGATGGAGTACTCACGGATACAGCAGAGTTTCACTATCGCGGTTGGCAAAGACTAGCAGATGAAGAGGGAATTCCTTTTGACCGACAGGCCAATGAGGCGTTACGAGGGGTATCTCGTCGAGAGTCTTTGCTGCGAATCGTGGGCGAGAGAAAGTATACGGAAGAGCAACTTCAAGAAATGATGGAGCGCAAAAATCGCTACTATGTGCAATCTATTCCAGAAATTACACCCGATAACCTGTTGAGCGGAGCAAGCGAGTTATTAGATGAATTGCGTGCGGCAGGGATTAAAATTGCGATCGGTTCGTCTAGTAAAAATGCGCGATCAGTTATTGAGCGTTTAGGTATTGCTGATCGGATAGATGCGATCGCAGATGGTTATAGTGTCCAGCGTTCCAAACCTGCACCCGATCTCTTTCTCTGTGCAGCCAAGCAGCTAGGACTCCAACCCTCTCAATGCGTGGTGCTAGAAGATGCCGCATCAGGCATAGAAGCTGCTCTAACGGCTGGTATGCTGGCGGTTGGCTTAGGCCCGGCAGAACGAGTGGGTGCGGCTCACGTGGTTTTACCCAGTCTAGCAGGAGTCACCTGGACAGATTTACAAGCTAGATTGCTTGGCACTGCCGCACAAGAAAAGCATTAATCCTAAGTTCATTCAAAGGGGTAATTTAAATCTCACGCAAAGGCGCAAAGGCGCAAAGAGGGCGCTAAGAATGTTAACTTCTTTGGTCATGAAATTTAAAATAGAAAACTCCAAATTTTTCTCCACCAAGGAACTGTGTTGTTAACGTCTACGAAATCAATTTTCTTGCGTATATCATTGATGTTCCATTTTGTCAATTGGGCTAAAGTCTGTGCTTCTTGTTCTTGCCGTTCTCTTGCTGAACGATAATATTCTTGTGCTGCATCACAATTTGCTTCTCCTTTGAAGGGATGATTAATTACATATCGACCCTGGAATGATTGACGATTAGCTGTTTCTTGGAAGCGCAAATCTTCGGGAAATTTATCGCGAGTGTAGCGCAGATGAAGGCGGCTGATAAAGACGTTGGGCCATGCGTTAGAGTCTAACCAAAATACGCCTGCCTGTCGCAATTCTTCTGGTGTCAAAGGTTCAGCCGAACAGGGATCGCAGTTGTTCATATCCCAGGCATATTCAAGAAAAGCTACTTTTTTTCCCTCTTTTTCGTAGGTGTTTTTGAACATTGCTTTATAGAAATCGCCAAATTCTTGTTGGACAAATTCGGGAATATTGACATCTGAGGGAACTTTTACAGTTCGATAATTGATGAGTTCAGTTTGTCCTTTTGGAGAAAGAAGATAGACGATTAAATCTTGTTCGCTTTGCGCGTTGATCGTCCCTAAGCGAATTGGTAACATAAACTTGGGAGATTCGTAAGCCATCATCAGAGGACGTAGTGATTGAAATCCTGTATTGGCATATTCTTTTAAATTGACTCTGGCAACAAAGAATTTCATTTTCTGTCGAATGTAGGGGCGTAATAATTGACTGGTACCTTTGGGAATTTTATAGCCGTTTTGATTGAGCCAAGTTTCTAGACCATCAGATTCTTTGGCGCTTAAAATTACAATGTCGTATTCGCCGACTGTGAATTGTTCTTCTATGGTCACGCCTAAAGCGTTATCTCTTCTACTTCTACTTTCAGATTGTGCTGCTGGTGCTTCTGCTGCATCAAATATGCCAGTTTTTGGATAGAAAATCGTGCAAGGATCGGAATCGAAATATTCTACTAATCTCGGTGCGCTAAATGCATCTAATCGTTCGATAATTGTTGGATTGCCGACGTGAACTTGTTCTTGTGTTAAAACAACGGGAACGGGAACAACTAACGCAAAATCTTTGACCTCGCCTTGATAGTCATTTGCCATCGTTAAAACGGTGCGATCGCCATCACGGGCAATGACTACTTGAGAGGCTTTGTTATAAAGATTGGTATCCGCTTTGGCGACATAAAAGCCACAAAATGCCCAGGCTGAAGGTGCAAAAAAACTGACCGAAAAAATGGCCATCAGCAAAGCGATAAAAGTCTTCAATAATCGCATGATTTTCTCCTAGTAAAATTAAGTTTTTCTCTCACGCTCCAGACGCAGAGAACAGCACCAAAAAGTTGAGTTGTTTAAAATAGTTTTAATTAACGCCAGATCCCTCGCCACCAAGCATTAGGTTTTGCTTCTACAAACTTTATCTTGTTACGAATTTCATTGATGTTCCATTTTGTCAACTGTGCTAGTGTTTGTGCTTCTTTTTCTTGTCGTTCTCTTACCGACTGATAATATTCTTGAGCGACTGGACAATTGACTTCTTCTTTGAAGGGATGACGAATGACATAGCGTCCTTGAAACAATTGACGATTTGCTGTTTCTTGAAACTGTAAGTCTTCAGGAAATTTATCGCGAGTATAGCGGACGTGAAGGCGAGTGATAAAAACATTAGGAAATCGATTTGTACTTAACCAAAATACTCCTGCTTGTTTTAGTTCGTCTGGAGTTAAAGGTTGAGCGGAACAAGGATCGCAGTTACTCATGTCCCAGGCATATTCTAAAAAAGCAACTGTTTTACCCTGCTTTTCATAAGAAGTTTTAAACATTGCCTGATAGAAATCCTTAAATTCTTGCTGGACAAACTCAGGAATTTCTACATCTGATGGCACTCTTACCGTTCGATAATTGGTTAATTCGGCTTGGCCTTGGGGGGAGAGTAAATAAATAATTAAATCTTGTTCGTTTTTGGCATTAATGGTTCCTAAACGAATGGGCAACATAAACTTTGAAGACTCATATGCCATCATTAGAGGACGTAAGGATTTATATCCTGTGTTGGCATATTCTTCTAAGTTGACTTTGGCCACAAAAAATTTCATTCCTTGTCGAATGTAGGGACGTAATAATTGACTCGCACCCTTGGGAATTTTATAGCCGTTTTTATCTAACCAAATTTCTAGTCCATCAGATTCTTTAGCACTCAGAATTAATATGTCATATTCTCCTACTGTAAATTGTTGTTCGATAGTTACTCCCAGAGCATTTTCATTTCGTTTTCCCCTAGTTGTTCCTGGAGTTAGTAAGGATGGGCCTCGTCTTTGTGTATTCTCGTCTAAAAATTTTTGACAAGGATCGGGATCGAAATATTCTACTAATCTAGGTGCGCTAAAAGCGTCTAATCGTTCGATAATTGTGGGATTGCCAACGTGAACTTGTTCTTGTGTTAAAACAACGGGAACGGGAACAACTAACGCAAAATCTTTGACCTCGCCTTGATAATCATTTGCCATCGTTAAAATGGTGTGATCGCCATTACGAGCAATGACTACTTGAGAGGCTTTGTTATAAAGACTTTTATCGGCTTTGGCAACATAAAACCCACAAAATGCCCAGGCAGGTTTTGCTAAGAAAATAACAACCATTAAAGTCAATATTAGTGTTTTTAAGGTGCGTAAAAACTTCATAAGGTTATTTTTTTGTTAGGTTTTAAAGCTTTAAGAAAATTGATTTTGTCTCGTCGATTTCTTACTAAGGTGCTAAAGCACTACTACGAATTCTAAAATTATTAATTCGATTAGATTGCCAAGAAAATCTCGAAGCAGACCAGATTGAATCTAAAAGGATTGTCAACGGTGACAGAATAAATAATGACCAAAATACAGCCGTCGATAGATAAAATGTATGCTGGAGAATAAAGGTCAAGATGGCAATACTAACAGACCAAATAACTCGACCAGTAGTAGCATTCGGAATCGAACGCGGATCGGTAATCATAAAGAAAGCAAACAGCAATAAACTTCCAGTCATTAATTGATGCTGTAAAACATCTAAATCTAATCCTAACCAGAAATTTCGCATGGCTTCTAAGCTGCTATAAGCTAATAAAAAGGCAATAGAAGTATCCCATCGTCCTACTCGTTTTAAAATTATTCCTCCTGTTCCTACAAATAATAGTAAATACCACCAATCTGCTCCCCATTGTCCGGGAGAAACCCAAGCATCGTTAGTAATAATCAAAGCAGCAATAATTCCAAAATTGGCAGGGTTGAAAAAATGTTTTCCTCGAAAGCGAAAAAGAAACTTACTAGCGATTGCTAAACAACCTGCGATCGCCATTGTTTTATAGTCATTTCCTCGCAGTAATAAACATAATCCCAAGGCAGTAATTGTTGCGCTACGCAAAGAAGGAATAGACAATAAATTTGTAAAATGATAAAATTTATTTTGGTAATGATATGTTGGCTCTTTCTGACTATTTTTTGCCTCGATTAAGTTAACCAGCGATGAAAGCAGTGCCTGAGTTAACAGACAACTCAGTAGCAACACGAAGATAAAATCCAGTCGCAACGTCCAATCTCTGGTAAAAATCCCTAAAAACAAGAACGTTGACAGAAAAAGTATTTGATAGTCACGTGCATCTTTGAACAGCATAGTTTTGCGATCGCCCAACTTTTGCTCTAGTATCCCTGTTTTAATCACCATAAGGTGATAATGTTACATTTTCTGTAACCAATAAAGAGGGATATCAGTGTCAGGAGTTCAGTAGTGGTAGAGATGTTGCACTGCAACGTCTGTACAAGAGTTCAGGAGTTCAGGAGTCGTAGAGACGTTGCAATGCAACGTCTGTACAAGTTCAGTAGTAAATATTCTCCATTCTCCCTTGTCCTCCTTGTCCTCCTTGTCCCCTTGTCCCCTTGTCTCCCCACACTCCCCACACTCCCCACACTCCCCACACTCCCCACAC
>CAYTUO010000061.1:14119-15205 GCA_964441015.1 uncultured Pleurocapsa sp. | reverse complement strand
ATTCTTGTAAAGCCGTCGTGTAACGACGGGGTTTCTACCCAAAATTTTCGATGACTTGCCCAGAATACATTACCCGCGATGAATTCGAGCGGCGTTTGAAAGCGTGTTGTCGGCCCGCGCCGCCGCCGCCCAACCTTAGCAACTACTGTACCAAAACCGAGTGTGCCGATATTAGAAAAATAGCTGTCAACGCAGCGACAGAAGCACAAGCGGCCCGTAGGTTGGCATTAGAAGCTAAAGCCATCGCTCAAAATGCACTGTCTAAAGCAGAAGAGGCACTTCAAAAAATCGCGGCTCACGTTGCTCAGGCGGTTCCTGGCGCTCATCGTTGGGCGGGTAACGTAGCAGTCGATGTTAGTGCGGCCGTTAATAGCGCGGTCAATACCATCGCCTTTTTCGTGCGAGTTGATGTTGCGGGTAAAAGCGGAAACGATCGCGAAACGGTTAGCGTTGGTGGATTAAAAGGGCCAAAAGGAGACAAGGGAGACAAAGGAGAGCGGGGAATTCAAGGGATTCGAGGGATTCAGGGCATTCAAGGGCCAAAAGGCGATCGCGGTTTGTTAGGAGCAAGAGGCCCTAAAGGGGACAAAGGCGAACCCGATACCCAGACTCAAGAGAACTTTAGGGAGATCGAGCGAATGAATAAACAATGTTGCGACCAAATTATTAATAAAATCAACAGAAATAATACCAATATCGTCAACCTTTCCAATATTATCGATCGCCTTTTAAAAACCATTGTCAAAGAAATCATCGATAAAATCTTTAAACGATTCGATGCTATCGTTGCTTTAATCAATCAATTGATTACTTTATTGACCGGATTGATTGCTTTTTTAAGAGCTATATTTGGAGTTGGAACAGAAAAAACCGACCTCAAAGATGTTTTGACGGCAATTGCTAATTTAAGTCTAAAAATTGACAATGTTATCAAACGCATTGACGCGCTATCTAAGGCAATGACTCAATACTTTGCTAACTTAAGAACTTTCCTAACCCAGCAATTTAATGCCCTCGACACCGCTATTATTACGACTATTAAAAATTTAAATTTGGCGATCAATATTAATAATATCTTGATTAAAC
>CAYTUO010000061.1:0-14019 GCA_964441015.1 uncultured Pleurocapsa sp. | reverse complement strand
TTGAGGAATTAATTAAATGGAAAAATTCTTTTAAAATAGAAGTCGATTTTTCTCCGATTCTTAAAATTAATAATGAAATCAAAATTAAACTTGAGGAATTAATTAAATGGAAAAATTCTTTTAAAATAGAAGTCGATTTTTCTCCCGTTATAAAAACCATTGCCGATTTAGAAATTCGTTTAAACGCACGTTTTACAACCTTTAATACTTTGGTTAGCGCTATTAATACTAGGGTGCTTTTTTTAACCAATACAGTCACGAATTTTAGCTTACAAACTTTTACTAAATTAAATTTAATCTATCAAGCCGTCACTAGCATTAAAATAACGGTCGATTTTGCTCCCGTCCTTAATGCGATCGCTAATATTAATACGCAAATCACTGCTATTATTCAGCGCATTAGTACCCTACAAATTGGCTCGAATAATATTACAAGCATCGTCAATAACATCAACAATGAAGTTAGAAAAATTAATGAGGACAATAGCATTCAAGAAATTAAAGATTTACTCGAATTTGAATTTGATGCGACAATTGGCGATTGTATTGATGTTCAAGCGCAAAGCACGGGCGGTAGTAGCGCGATCGTTCCTGGAGAACGAGAATACAGCGAGTTAGCACCCATTACTTACAATAGTTTCGCCAGTACCTTTATCGGCATTCACGAACATCTCAAGGCAGTACATAAGGATATATGCGAAATTAAAATCCAAGAAACCGACTGCATGATTTTAATGCCCGACACCAAACTATATTACGATGCGGGTAAATTTTTAATCTTTTCTTGGGTACTAGAAAGCAATCCCGACGTTCACGCTTACCAAACTCATTCGCAGATAAGAAACCCTATTCCCGCTTTACAGGCAACGCCCGACCCCACTACCGATTATTGGGGGATTTACTTTGAATCGATTTATAAAATTTTAGGAACTCAATATGCAAATTATTGGGCGACTGATAGCAAACAAAATCCTTTGTTAAGAGGTTGGTTTTCTAGTGAAACCGAAGCACTAAGATTTTTCAATCAAATGCAATCGTTAACAACTTCTATTCCTAAAAGCACTGACAATCCTAGATATAGAAAAGTTGATAATGATGCAATGAATATTTCTAATATAGGGCAAAAACTCATCCTTAAACGGGTATGTTACGCAGAAAAAGACGCTGACACCGACCAACTTAGAAAAAAACATGGCTGGAGGAATCCCAATTTATGAGCAAACATGGTAAAGCCGTAGAACTCGGTTATCACTACCAACCCTTTCACGGGCGACCGCGCAGCATCTTTGCCACGCGCCCATATACGCGAGACATGACGCGCCCTAACTATACAACTGTTTGGGAATTGTTAACCGATTACCTAATACGCCGTCGCGTCAGTCGCAAACAAGTCATGCGTTTTGCCCGTAAAAGATGGATCGCCGTCAGTTCGTTTAGAAACCGCTTGTATGTATGCGAGATGTGTAGCGACGAAATTGATAACTGTTTATTTTAATTTGAAGTGAGAAGTATAGTTCTCACTCTTGCCTTTTGCCTCCTCAAACCCTTACCCCGTGGCATATTTAAAGCATCTACAATTTCAGGGTGCATGTTTTATGGCCAGAATTTTTCAAACCGTTTCTTTTAATGATACTTACATCCCAGATCGCGGCGGTGGAATTTCTTACAATGGTCGATTTGTCGTTCCTCCCGACATCAGCGCCGCAGAAGCCGCCCAGATTGCAGTAGCGGCCGGAGGAGTAGCAACCCCTTTGGAGTTACCTTGTCCCGAAGGGGTGGATTTTAAACCCAGAAAATTAATTTTTGAACGTCAATCGGGAAATACCGTCGGCGTTCCCATTGCCAATAGAGCCAATTTAATTACAGCCGGAAACGCGATCGCAGGCATCCTTAACAAAGCAGGAAATAAAGTCGTTTGCGTAAAACTAGAAGGGGAAACTTGGGCAAGCCTTAACGACGAATTAGGGGTTTCTTTAGCGGCTAACGAATACGCTAGCGACTCGCGTCCTGCCAATGGAACCAAGCAATATATTTATAGTGGAACGATCGCCTATGAAAGCGACCCCGCAGGAGGAATTAAATTTGTTAGCGTCAAAGTTGCCACCGACACAGACAATGCCCCCCCGACTAATTTAGGTGCGGTGTGGAATACTTGTGTAGGCGCATTTACGGTTAATTTTAGTTGCGGTAAAGCATCTAATCCCAATCACCGACGCTATTACCTCGATTTGAGAATCGGAGAAGAAGATCCTAACAACGCAGGGCAATATATTAACGTCAACACCGAACGAAAGGAAGTCCCCGTTAAAGACTTTGAAGCGGCAAGTATTCTTACTTGCGGACAAAGCCTTGCTACGCTAACGGGCGTATACTGTATTGGATATGAAGGAGAAAGCTACGGCTCTTTTCACCGACTTTTAACGCTTCCCTAGATGGCTGACTATGTTGGCGATTACGCAAACGATTTTAATCGCGTCGTCGGACTTACCAAATTACCAGTTTACTTGGTTACAAATACGTCGCTTACAACCGTTCGCGGCACTAGGGAGAATACCAGTTTTGAGTTTGATTCTCAGTATCTTCCTAGTGTTTTTCTTAATGCGGTACAGCCTTATACAAAAGGATTTCCCGTATGTCCAATAAACATAACGCCGAGATTTGCCAAGCTGTATTTAACTAACGATTCTTATTTACGGGTAGAATTGCCCTTTATTCCTGGAAGTAGCTCTTTTAACCAGTTTTTTATAGCAGTAGGTGCAAATATTAACATCCTGACTATTGGAATTGAAGGCGAAGCCATTAAGCCTTATTACCTTAATTTTAATGCCAACAGCTAATACTAAAAGCACTTACTTAAAAAAGCGAAGGAGATTGTTGAGGTATGACATGGATATTTTATCGAGACAAATACTGTTTCGAGTCGATATTATCATTTCTGACGCACAAACCAACATACCAACCCCCATAACTCCAGAGTACGAAGCGCGTTTAGAAACTTGGACGAAAGCGGCCGCCGTTGTAGCAAGAAATTTTGACCCCAGACAAATCGATTGTTGCTTTATTGTTGACAATAAAGCTGTCAATCGTACCGTATATGTTCCTTATCTTCCTGGAATTGTCAACCATAAGGCGCAAACTTTTGAAACTTTAAATTATCCTGGCGTGGTTACGGGTACTTACAAAGGGGAATCCCATAGCAGTAATTATGAAGCTTATTTATGACAACTTTACAAATCATTTACGATGGAAACCTTACACCTGATACTATTGCTACTAGTCAACCTTTTAGCTTTGGTAATTTCCTATTATTTGATACTGTAAATCTTCCAATCGATGAAGGGATTGAAATCGGGTTCGTTCTAACCGTCAAAGTTCCTGTTATTGGTAGGACGATTGAAAAAGATATCGTCCTACCTTCAGTAGAATTTCAAGGAACCCTCGATAGTTTTAAAGCGATTGAAATTCCGCGCGAATACAGCGATGCGGGATACGAGATGGAATGCGGGTTCCATTCATCTGTAGAAGTTTCTAATTTTCGCGTTTATGCGATTAAATCGACTTGTACCATCGAATCGACTTGCCGTTTAATAGAAGAATTTAGGGGCGAATTTCGCGTCAACGCAGCTTTAGAGCGTTTATCCGATGCGGCATTTGCGCTCAATCAACTCTCTCAAAACGCCGCCATTTTAACTTTAGGGGCGGGAATCGGCGCGGCACTAGCGCCTTATACGGCCGGCGCATCTTTAGCATTGCCCGCCGCGATCGGACAAAATTTGTTACCTGGAACGGCCGCCTTAAGCACGGGATTGTTAGGAGGAATATGATAGCTAAGTCTTCGCTTTTAGCGGGAAACGGGTCGGTGCAGACGTTTTTAAAAGACGGCTTGCACGTTAACTCTGAACCTATTTCCGAATACATTCTTTTTGAAGCATCGAGTATTGCTGCTAATACCACCAAAAAATTTTATTTTAAAGATAGGAATATTGCAATCGCGCTTAAAACAATCTGGTTTACGCCATCGGGGACTAATTTTAACGCGACTTTTACCGTTCGTAGCGAAACGACTAACCTTTATTCAATTCCCATTGTGACTAGCGCTAACGTGCTATCTCTCCCTTTAATTATCGCCAAACCCAATTACGATTTGGCAATTGTCACGCCACCAGGTTTATCGCTAACTAACGTATTAATTATCGCTCAAACGGTTTATATTAATGATGTTATTTTTTAATACATTGAGATGAAACGAAAATTAAAACAAGGAAAAATTCAAGTTACTTTTGAATTTGATTTTATCGGAAGCGATGAAGCTTTCGATAAGATTAAAGATTCTCAAATTATTGAAGATAATATTGGATTGGCATTGCAAAGCGTCATAGATTGCCACCCCAATTTAAATATCGATGACGAATCGATTAAAGCGATTTATATGACTCGTCTTGAAAATGTTGAGGATTACCAAGCTTAAAGGTAGGGGTAAATTTTATTTAGGATGGGACGAAAAACCGAGCGAACCTTTGACGCTCGATTTTAATCCCATTATTTTTAAATTTAATTTAAAAGGAAAATATTTATTAATTCACTGGCAAGCGCGTCCTAAAGGGTTGAGGAAATGGGGATTTTACGATTCGATTAGCGATAATTATTACTCTCCCGAATTTTGTCACAATATCAAACTCCCTAATAGCGAATCTTGTTTGCTGCAACTAACCGAAAACGATTTCTATACAGTCCCGACTGCGGTTATTTACTTGCCCGATGCTAGCATCAAAGATGTTTGTTTATGAATGATTTTTGGATTGGAGCGGGAGCTTTTGCTTTAGCGATCTTGACCAGCGCGGTCACGACTACTTGGACGCTGGCTAAGATTAAAGAACAATTGGGGAATGATATCGAGACGGTTGAAAAACGCTTGACCGAGCGAATTTCTAATATAGAAAAGCTGATTATTCGACTCGAAGCGGTAGCCGAATTAAATAAAGAACGCATCGAAAGAATTCAAGGTATCTTTGAATTGAAGATTAATAACATCAATTTAGAAATCGAAAAACTAGAGCGAAAAATTGGCAACCTTAGAGCCGAAATTGATAAGCGATTAACCTTAAGAAAACCTAAAGATGAGTAGCAATCGCCTTCCCGATAGAGCAGTATTTTCGATGGAGTTGAAATCAACTCGTATTTTATTGACGGGACATTTGACCTTTTACGAAAACAAAACTCAAATCGCGACGTTTGTAGCGACTTCCGGCCAACCTGGATATCAGCACCCCAAACATTACCGCACTCGTGGCAAAGGTTTGTGTCCCCCATACAAGAAGCTTTTTATTGTTACCCAAGGGTATCCCTTAAATACGTTAGGGATTGAAGGGATGTTTTTCCCAATCGTTCCCGATCCGATTCCTGGCTATGGTAGAAGCGAGATAGGAATCCATAAAGATGCCAACGTGCCTGGTAGTAGTGGCTGTATTGTAGTTAGAAGCGAGGTTTCCTTTGAGGATAAGATTGTGCCTTTATTACTTGAAGCTAATCGCATCGGGCGCGATCGCATTCCTCTAGAAATTGATTACCGAATTGAAGAAGAAACCATAACGACTGAAATCGATATCCTTGCGCGAACGATTTGGGGAGAAGCAAGGGGAGAATCGGACGCGGGAAAAGCGGGCGTGGCGTGGGTAGTGCAAAATCGAGCGATGATTGGGGGATGGTGGGGAGATGATATCGTTGAGGTTTGTTTAAAGCCTTATCAATTTTCCTGTTGGAATCACAATGACCCCAATCGAAAGCAAATGGAAAGATTGAGCGCCAATAGCAATCCGCCTTTCCAAAAATGCCTTGAAATTGCTCGCGATGTATTAAAAGGCAAAATTCCCGACCCAACTAAGGGAGCGAATCATTACCATGCCGATTATGTCAAGCCTAATTGGGCTAAAAGCGAGAATTTTACCGTACAAATTGGCAATCATTTGTTTTATAAATTATGACTATTGAATGAAAGGATTTTTATCCCATTTCAGCGTTAGGTCGATTTAGAATACTTTCGCGCTCGATTTAAATAGATTATTGAGGCAAGATGTGATCGAGAGAAAGCATATCTAAATAATGTTTCTCGATTGTTTTAACTGAATTATCGACCCATTTACCGATAATAGCGGTATTAACGTTTTTAGCCACTTGTTCGGTAATGAAAGTATCGCGACAACTATAAGGCGTTGTACCTGGCTTAATCGGATCGACGATCGCATTCCAAGCGCGTTGGCTAAAATTTTTGTAATTAATCGCTCTCCCTTTAGGCGCGGGAAAAACCAGATCGCCTTTATGGGGGAGCGATTGCAGAAATTCTCTTAAACTTTGGTTACAAGGGAATTTGCGAGATCGCCCAGTTTTAGAATCGATAAAATGAATGAATCGCCAAGCCGGATCGATTTGTTGCCACTGGAGTTCTACAGCTTCATGAGGACGACAACCCGTAAGGAACATGAATTTAACAAAACTCGCATAATGAGCGTAGCTAATACCTCCCCTTTTGCGAGAGTGATTTTTGAAAGCCTCTAGAACGCGATCGCGTTCTTCAATTGTAAAAGCGTTAGGAGTAGGGTCAAGTTCATAGCGATGCTTAAACTCATAAGCCATGCCATCGAAAGGGGAGACGGCTAGAACTAACTTGTTATGCTTGATAGCCCAGTTAATTGAAGCATTGATTTGAATGAGAACGCGCTTAGTCATGCTAGGCGTTGTTACTGACAATAACCAGTTACGAATTTCAAGCGCAAGATTTGGATCTTGTATCTCGCAAGCCTGGATTTTGGGGGAAATAGTTTTATGCAGATAGAGCAAGGTATTAGGCTTGCGAGATGGTTCGATATAAGCAAGGTAGCTATCCCAAATTTGCCTTAATTCCATAACGGGTTTAAGATCTTCGACAAGCGTAAGGTAAGCTTGCTGTTTAGCTTGAGATTGATAGCGCTCTAAAGTAACGTCGAAACGATCGTTAACGATATCCCCATTAATCCAATCCAGTTTATCTTTTGCGATTGCGCGATTTTTCTCGTTATCCGCCAAAAACAAATTTAAGTATTTGTTCTTACCCGCGTAATAAGCTTTAGGTAAGTGAACGCGCAAGCGGCCTCGATAGGATTCGAGAGATGCAACCCCATGCTTTTTCGATGAATTGATTGTTACCATGTTAGTGTGTAATATCCAATGATGCGATCATGTTTCGATAAAATCGAGTGCGATCGCCTTTATTTTACCCCAAAAGTCTATCATACGTCTATCAAAACACGAAACCTGATGATAGACGTTTCTCAAAAGCTTGCTATTAAAGGGGGTTTAATGAATTAATACCATGCCTTACAAGCAGAGAGTCACTGGTTCAAATCCAGTAACGCCCATAGTTTACAAGCCTTTCAATTCATACGTATGAATTGAAGCTGGTATCAAAGTGGTATCGTCTGAAGCCATTGAAAAGGACGATACAATGGCATTCGCTACATTTACAGGAAAAGAGAAAATCGGACGTATTAACATCGAAAGATACCGAGATTCTATAAGATTGGACTTTGGACAAAAAAAACTAATTTGCGTAAATATTACGCTAATGAGATAGGAGACAGTATCTCTCCTATCTCAGCCCAGAAAATAGCCCAAACTTTTATCTCACCTACTCGAATGACGGGCTTTAAACCCTCGGCTAGTAATTAGCGTAAATATTACGCAAATATCCCTTTTTTTGTCCAAAGTCCAATTAATAACTAAGGACTAAGAACAAATGACTTTAGATGCCATTTCGATTCCTCCAGCTAATGGAAGTTCGCCAACCCGTTTACTCGTCGCGCTACACGGTTGGGGAGCCGATGCTAGAGATTTAGCCCCGCTAGCTTCAATGTTTAATCTGCCCGGTTATCAATTTCTGTTTCCTAATGCACCGTTTCCCCATCCTCAAGTACCGGGGGGAAGGGCTTGGTATGCGCTAGAAACTAGCGACTATGAAGGCTTATTAGAAAGTCGGCAAATGTTACTAGATTGGCTTTTATCGCTAGAAAGGACGACGGGCGTTTCTCTGTCGCACACAATTTTGAGCGGCTTTTCTCAAGGAGGGGCAATGGCACTCGATGTTGGGTTGAATTTGCCGCTAGCGGGTATATGCAGCTTGAGTGGTTATTTGCACGTCAAGCCTAAATCCAGTCGTTCTACAATACCTCCAGTGTTAATCATACATGGCAAACAAGATCTGGTCGTTCCTCTCAAAGCGGCTCAACAAGCCAGAAATGAGTTAATGGCTTTAGGGGCAACAGTGGAGTATCGCGAATTCGACATGGGACATGAAATCCCGCCTATTGTCTTAGCGGTAATGCAACAGTTCATCTCAATGTTGTCTTAACATCAAGCCTATGCGGCTAAGTCTAGTGAAAAGCAATAGCCTCAGAAGTGGGTTGCGTTTTGGCAAGCGATGGAAAAATTTGCGCCGCTTCGGGGGTGACTGATAATCGGACTCGCATCCCAATAGGAAGTTGTGTGCTGCTGGTAGTACGAGCGTGCAATCTTTTGCCAGAAGCTGTTTCTAAACAGTAGCGGTACTCTCGACCTAAAAATTGGCGATCGCAGATGGCTACAGTAGAGGTTTCGTCTGGCTTAAGCATAAGATCTTCTTGCCGGATCATCAACTCGCCAGTTTCTAATTCCTTCTGTTCCCTGGAAATCGGAATTTCCCATGCACCAATTTCGGTTTGCCAAGTCGTTCCTTTGCGCTTAGCTGGGAGAAAGTTCGCCTGCGTGACAAACTCTGCCACAAAACGCGATGCAGGTTGCGTATAAATTTCTTCTGGCGTGCCTAACTGTTCCAATTTCCCTTGGCGCATCACCCCTATTTTATCGGAGATGGCGAGTGCTTCTTCTTGGTCGTGGGTGACGAAAATTGCCGAAGTTCCCGCCGCTTTGAGAATATGGCGGATATCGTGGCGAAGTCGCTGGCGCACTTGAACGTCTAGATTGCTCAGAGGTTCATCTAGTAAAATTAGAGCGGGTTGGGGAGCTAAGGCTCTGGCTAGAGCGACTCGCTGTTGTTGACCGCCGGATAATTCGTGAGGATAGCGTTTTTCTAGTCCAGTCAGTCCGACTAGCACGAGAACTTCAGAAATGCGTTGTTTGATTTGCGTTTTGCTGAGGCGTTCGCACTTTCTTTGCAACCCAAAAGCAATGTTCTCCGCAATTGTCAAGTGAGGAAACAAGGCATAGTCTTGAAATACCATGCCAGTATTTCTTTGTTCTGGCGGTACCCAACATCCTTTCCCCGCTACCATGCGTCCAGCAATTTCTACTGTCCCGCTCGAAGGTTGCTCAAAGCCTGCAATAATTCGCAATAGGGTTGTTTTGCCGCAACCAGAAGGCCCGAGCAATCCTAATAAATCTCCTTGCTCTAGGGTCAAACTAACGTTATCGACGGCGGGGGTTAAATGCACTAAAAATTGTTTGGTGACGCTGTTGAGACGAAGGATAGTGGGTTGTTCCATCAGGGGTATACTCGATCCGGCTAAGATAAAGTCAATGAGGTCTAGAGATTTGAAAAAAAGCAGGCAAAAAATTCCTATCTCAATTTTGAGATCACATAAGAATTATTCCCAATAACTCACTATTTCTTATATAGCATTAAAAAGTTGTTTAAATAAGAAACTTTCTCAAAAAATCAAGAATAGATGATATCTGAAGCTTGTCGAGAAATTGATGTAATTCTCGTCCCTCAAGGTGTAGAAGCTCAAGCAGTTAGTCGAGGACTCAAGGAAATCGCCTCACCAGTTCCTTTAGTGTTGCCTATTCCTATTGGGGTTAATGCTGTAACACGCTATCTAGAAAATTGGCAGCAAACTAAAGATTTTTTTAATAAATCTCCTAGTCGTATTGTGCTAATGGGATTGTGTGGGAGTTTATCCTCTTGCTATCGGGTGGGGGATCTTGTTCTCTATCAAGGGTGTGGTTATAAAAACGGAGAACTTTTGTGGCAAGAGTGCGATCGCGATCTAACTGAATTCCTGTGCGATCGCCTGCAAGGAAAGGCATCATTAGTAAAAGGGTTGACGTGCGATCGCGTCATCTGGTCTGCTGAGGAAAAATCCTATCTCGGTCAATTTTGCCAAGCTGACGTAGTAGATATGGAAGGCTATGCAGCGCTAGAAATTCTCAATAGAGCCGGGATTGCCGTTGCTATTATACGAATCATTAGCGACAATTGTCAGCAAGATTTACCAGATCTTACCTCAGCAATAGGATCTGATGGTTTCTTAAAACTCTTCCCGTTAGCGATTAAGATGTGTCAAAATCCCCTAGCTGCGATTCGACTTATCCAAGGTTCTCTGCGAGGACTCAAAGTATTGCAGAAGGTAACAAATAAGCTATTTTTTGGTCACAATAGAAACAGTACCCCAGTCAGAACAGTAAACAAAAAACTGATAACTGATAAAACGAACTATCATGACTAAACGAGCGCTCTTGTTAGTTAACCGTCATGCTCGCAAGGGAAAAAAGAGCTTAGCTCAAGCTGTTGAAGTTTTACACGACTTGGATTTTGAACTGATTACCATTCCGATTAAAAGTCCCCAGCAATTACCCCAGCTAGTACATAAACATCGGAACTCTGTCGATCTCGTCATTGTCGGTGGGGGAGATGGCACATTAAACGCGGTTGTCGATAGTTTAATCGAAACGAAACTGCCGTTAGGTATTCTCCCACTCGGAACCGCTAACGATCTCGCGCGTACCCTGGCGATTCCTTTGTCTATCCCCGAAGCTTGTCGAGCGATCGCGTCTGGCAATCTCAAGTATATCGATCTCGGTTGGGTCAACGGCAAACATTTTTTTAATGTCGCCAGTCTGGGATTGAGTGTAAACATCACTGAGAAACTCTCCAAGGGGGCCAAACGCCGTCTGGGAATCCTCGCTTATGGTTTTACCGCTTTGCAAGTCATCAGTCAAACCCGTCCCTTTCAAGCAGAAATCCGCGTCAATGGAGAGTCGATTAAAGTCAAAACCATTCAGATTGCAGTTGGTAATGGGCGCTATTATGGGGGTGGAATGCCAATTGCCCAGGATGCGGCGATCGACGATCGGCGCTTAGATTTGTATAGTCTAGAAATTCAGCATTGGTGGCAAATTTTCCCCCTCTTGTGGACTTTACCAAAAGGACAGCACGATCTGCTGCCGTGGGTGCGATCGCTTCAAGGAGAAGAGATGGAAATTTATACGCGCAAACCTCACGATATTAATACAGATGGCGAACTCACGGTTTCTACTCCTGCTACCTTTCGCGTGATTCCCCAAGCTTTAGCCGTATTTACAGAAAGCACGGAAAATTAAAATAAGTAGTTGAGAGAGGGAACAGGGAACGCCTAACAGCGTAAAGGATGTGTAATTTAATTTTGTTTAGGTACTTAAGAGATTTAAGCTCTTTGTTGATCTTAAGCTGACAAGATTTGTTGCGCCGTTAATATCATTTTTGGAAAAATTCGAGAGATAATTTTTTGACTTTCTCTAAATTCGGTTACAAGTTCGTAGCGGTTGTCTGTTCCGTCATCATAAGTTAAATATTCTTCAAACGTAAGTATAATAGGTGTTTTGAGCATAGCGATCACTCCTAATTTCTCTAACAAGAAATGAACTAAATGCATATCAATTCTTTTTTAGCTGCATTCCATTTGATAAACTTCTTCTGCCACTCTTTTAAGTCGTTTCAATTGAGCTTTCATATCACTTTTAGTCCAATTAACAGCAAATTGATTAAACCCCCAAGCGATGATAGGATTGGAAATCTCAAATTCAAAGCGATTGACTAATTTTGTGCCTTCCAGATTAGGCTGACATTCCCAGCGATCGCGTCCTTTAAAAAAACCCTCAAATTCCCAGACAACTAATCCGGGTTCTCGTTCGATTACGACACTTTTTAAAGTCGGTTCCAGAACAGGAATTTTAATAATAAATCGACTGCGACTGCCTATTTTTGTACTCCATTCGCCAACGGGTTCGCAACGCAAAACTGGATTTAGCCAACGATGCATCAATTCGCGATCGGTAATGCAACGCTCAACAATTGTTGCACTGGCATTAATTTGAATCGATTGTTCAAAAACTGTCTTTTCCATGAAATAGTAATTAATCAATCGCTACAGATTATCAAGAGAAAGTTTCTATTATTTTAGAACCCCAGGAAAAACTATTGTCTAAGAGGATGTTTGAAAAGGGCTTTTGAGACTTTTTTCGATTGGCGATCGCGCTCCGCCCTCCGAAAGCGATCGCCTACCCCCAGAGACTCACAGTAGTTGCGCTCTTTGCACAAAATCTGTCCCATTCTTCTTTATCAGTTTCTTATTTTCTTCCTTTAATCTGGGGGTCAAAGCTGAAGTAAGTTCTTGACAAGTCATGACCGCCAAAACAATCTTAGTAGTTGAGGATCAAGCTGGCATAAGAGAAGTTATTGTATTCTGTCTGCAAGATTTAGCAGGTTGGCAGGTGTTCTCAGCAGCATCGGGGGAAGAAGGTTTAGAAATAGCCGCCACAGAGGGAATAGATGCGATCGTACTAGATATCTCAATGCCGACTATGGACGGTTTTACCTTTCTGCAACTACTGAGAGCTAATTCAATTACTAAATCGATTCCAGTCGTTTTGTTATCTGCCAAAGCTCGTTGGTTAACTCCTCAACAATTAGAGCAGTTAGAAGTTGCTGGAGCGATCGATAAACCTTTTATTCCCGTTCATCTTCCTCGTCAGATTGCGAATTTTTTGGACTGGGATTGGGAATCATTAAGTATGTCAATTAGTGATTGGTGACTTATCAGTTATCAGTTATCAGTTATCAGTTATCAGTGTCAGGAGTCGTAGAGACGTTGCACTGCAACGTATGTACAGTAGTTCAGGAGTTCAGTAGTAAATATTCTCCCTTGTCCTTTGATACAAATGTTGTTATTGGAGAAAAAAGCCGTGTTAGTTCTGACAAAATACTTAATCAACGACATAATTTTCTCTGGAATGCATACGACGATCTATCGGGGATACGACGAACAAACTCAGAAGCCAGTCATCATTAAAGCGCTCGCCTCCGAGTATCCTACCCTCCAAGAGATTACACGCCTAAGACAAGAATATTTAATCTCTCACAGTCTCGATCTTGAAGGGATTGTCAAAGCCTATCATTTGGAAAGAGATCGAAATCAATTGGCTCTCATTCTAGAAGATTTTGGCGGTCAATCTCTCAAAGAAATACTTAGCACTAAAACGATTTCACTCAAAGATTTTCTCCACATCGCCATTTCTGTTGCAGAAACTTTAGAACAACTCCATAAAATCCCGATTCTTCATAAAGATATCAATCCCTCAAATATCATCATCAATCTAGAAACCGGACAAGTTAAGCTAACTGATTTTGGTATTGCTTCTCGCTTATCGCAGGAAAACCCAAGCATTAGCAACTCCAACTTACTCGAAGGGACTCTTGCCTATATCTCCCCAGAGCAAACGGGAAGAATGAACCGTTCCATTGACTATCGCACGGATTTGTATTCCTTGGGGGTCACTTTCTACGAAATGCTGACGGGTCAATTGCCTTGTATTGCGAGCGATCCTCTGGAGTTGATGCACTACCATTTGGCTAAACAACCCGCTTCTCTCCATCTTTTGAGAAGTAAAGAGAAGATCCCCCAAGTCGTTTCTGAGATCGTCATGAAGCTATTAGCCAAAAATGCTGAAGATAGGTATCAAAGTGCGACTGGACTCAAAATCGACCTCGAAATCTGTTTAACGCAATTGCAACAGACGGGAACTGTTGAAAATTTTATCGTCGGTCAGCGCGATCGCTCAAGCCAACTTTCGATCCCGCAAAAACTCTACGGGCGGGAAGCTGAAGTAGAAAGTCTTTTGAATGCCTTCGCTCGCGTCAGTCAAGGAGCCACTGAACTCCTTCTGGTTTCTGGCTATTCGGGGATCATTGGTGACAAGTTAAGACAAAATCCTATTTGTCAAGCATGGGTTAACTAA
>CAYTUO010000060.1:10801-15231 GCA_964441015.1 uncultured Pleurocapsa sp. | reverse complement strand
CAGACGTTGCAGTGCAACGTCTCTACGACTCCTGACACTGATAACTGATAACTGACAACTGATAACTGATATCTGCATAGCTGCCTTCTGCTTTTGAGAAATTCAGGGAGCGGTTTTGGTAATACTAGAACTGTAATTCCGATCACAGATTGACGGTACCCTCCGTTACTTCACTGGGGGCAAAAAGCTCTCACAAGAAAAATAAAATGACACAGTATCAGACAGGCGATCGCATGACTCGACAAAAACTAGTACTTCCCCTAACCTACTTAGTTATCGTCCTTTTTCTACAGGCAATTTCTGGCTGGAGTAGGACAGCACAGGCACAGTCAGCCTCACAAAATCTCAATGCACCGATTCGCATAACTTTCGAGCCTCCCGACGAGGATCGACCTAAAGACTCTGCTGGTGGAGCTTCTCGCAATGGAGGAAAATGCCCTCAAGATCCCAAAAATGTGGAGCCATACGTCACGCCGTTGCTTCCAGTCAATCGTTATGGACTGACAGTAGAATCTCATCCCACTTTCTTTGTTTACCTGCCGCCAACTACCGCTCAAAAAGCTTTCTTGAGCATAAGAGACGAAAACGAGCGCGATCGCTATCACTATCAAACCTTTGTGCCACTGATGCAGAAATCCGGTGTAATGGGACTTAAATTGCCAGCAGATGCGCCGCCATTAGAAATTGGCAAGACTTACAAATGGTCTTTTGTCATGATGTGCGACAACAGGCTCGAACCGGATAGCCCTTTGGTAGAAGGAAAAATTCAGCGCATTGAGATGAATTCTGCCATGAGCGGTCAGCTAGAGGGAGCGACTGCCTTAGAACGTGCTGCTTTGTACGCAAAAGCCGGAATTTGGCATGAAACGCTGACAACCTTGGCTGAAATTAAGCGTTCTCAACCAGAGAATTCAGAGATAATAGGGATTTGGGAAGACTTATTAAGATCGGTTGAATTAGACGCGATCACTACCCAGCCTTTAATCCGATAGAATTCCCTGTTTACGAGGAGATGGTAGCATCGTGGTAGGGCAACAAAAATCGGATAGGAATACAATATCTGAGAACCGAGCGGGACATTTCCAGCTTATGCGATCGAGGTTCAAACAAACCATTCGACAATGGCAGGGAGTTTTCGTAACAGCACCTGCTGTCGCCGGAATAGTCATAGCAGGAAGCCTGGGCGGACTCTTTCAGCAAATGGAATGGTCTGCTTTCGATCACTTTATTAGCCTTCGCCCCCAAGAAGCTACCGATCCTCGCCTGGTTATCGTCACCATCAACGAGTCGGACATTCAGCACGTCGGCAGTTGGCCCGTTGACGATGCCATCCTTGCCAACGCGATCGAGAAAATCGAGCAACAAAAACCGAGAGCGATTGGGTTAGATTTGTACCGCGATCTCCCTGTAGAACCAGGACATCAGCAATTAGTTAAAGTCTTTACCAATACCGCCACCCTCTTTGGAATAGAAAAAGTTGTCGGTAATGCCGTTGGTCCTCCACCCGCTTTGAGCCAGCAAGATCGAGTGGCGATCGCCGATTTGGTCTTGGATGCCGATGGAAAGGTGCGTCGAGCCTTGCTCTCAGTCAAACTGGAGAACGGTCAAACTCGGTTGGGTTTGGGAACGGCACTGGCATTAAAGTATTTAGAAGCTGACGGGATTACGCTGCAAAAGACGGAGGATAACGCCGGAAAACGAGGCGCATTAAACTTAGGCAAAGCTACTTTTCTTCCTTTTCAGAAAAATGACGGTTCCTACGTCCGTGCTGATGCTGGCGGCTATCAAATTTTCTTGAACTATCGAGGGTCAATCGAGAAATTTCCGACGATATCCATCAAAGATGTTCTCAAAAATCGGATACCAAGGGAATTGATGCGCGATCGCCTTGTCTTAATCGGTTCGACCGCAGAAAGTCTCAACGACCATTTCCAAACGCCTTATAGTAGCAGTCTGAACGACCATCCTCAGCGAATGCCTGGGGTAATCATTCACGCCAATATCGCCAGTCAAATTTTGAGTGCAGCCTTAGACAGCCGTCCCCTGCTTCGAGTTTTATCTGACCCGTTGGAGTGGCTGTGGGTCTTGTTTTGGTCTTTTGTTGGTGCCTCAGTTTCCTGGAAATTACTCAAGAAAAATCCCTTCAAACAGAGTGTCCTTTCCTCGGCTGGCTTGACGGTTGTTGCTATCGTCGTTCCAGGCGGCATTTTGCTCGGCTGCACTTATCTCGCTTTCTTAAACGGTTGGTGGCTTCCCGTTATTACTCCTCTGGTATCGCTAGGTTTATCTACCTTGACCGTCCAAGGGTACAGAAACTCAGAACTGCAACGCCAAGCGTCTTTAGATGGCTTAACCCAGATTGCCAATCGCCGTTACTTTAACGAACATATCGAGCAACAGTGGTATCGGCAAATAGAGACTGGGCAATGCCTTTCCCTTATTTTGTGCGATGTCGATCATTTCAAGCTCTACAACGATTACTACGGTCATTTGGCGGGAGATAGCTGTTTGCAACAGGTTGCCAAAGCGATCACTCAAGCCATCCGCACTACCGATCTCGTCGCGCGTTATGGGGGAGAAGAGTTTGTCGTCGTCTTACCTAACACCAATAACGCCACTGCCATCCAAGTTGCCGAACGAATCGGCGCTCAAGTCAGAGCTTTGCAAATTCCTCACGCTAAATCCTCAGCCAGCGATCGCGTAACTCTCAGTTGTGGTGTAGCAACCGCGATTCCGAGTTTTACGTCCTCTCCATCTGACCTCATTACTACTGCTGATGAAGCTCTCTACGATGCTAAGCAAAAAGGACGAAATTGCGTCATCAGTCGCTAAAAAATCAGGTTTTCTCGCGAATTCCACCTTGTTATCTCCTTGAGCCTTTTTCTGCAAGAATTTTGAATTGCTTAGGAGGATAAGGATCAAAATACTTTCAAGGTTTGAAGGGCTTGTACTAATTCAACCACCGCCCCGTCAGACCAATTTCCTTCGCAACAACGACCTTGATTGAGAATAAAGCGCACAGAGTAGGCATGGGGATAACCTTCTACCTCCATCCAGAGGAGATCGCTTTCTACCTCGCAGGCAATTCTTTCCTCATCCATCAACTCTTCTGCCATTCGATTCATCGTCTGTGCTAGTTGCTCTAGCAAGCGGCAGAAATCATTGAACTCGGCTTCAGTTAGCTCGATCGCCCAATCGTCCCCTCCAACCAACCCTTTATAAATGTCTGCTTCGGGATTCCAGCCAATGCGCCAGCCATTTCCTTTTTTGAGAAGGCGATCGCTCATGGCAATAGCAATTGGGCATCTCCAGGTTTAGATAAAGAAGGACGAGAGGGAGCAGTAGTAGGAGAAGGTTGTGGGGTAGGCACCGACGAGGAATTCGGAGTTAACGGATTTTCCTGCTGCGGTTTGTAGGAACTTGCCAAAATATCAACTAATTCTTCCCTTTGACGGCGATTGAGGCTGCGAATTGCCTTGACATCACTTTCCATCGGGTTAGTTTTTAAACTGCTTTGTCCTGGATAGCGATCGGGCTTGATCGGCTCGTTGACCCCTAAATAATCGGCTAAGGTGAGCTTCCAGTCAAACCGAAAGCGAGTCTGACGCTTTTTCACGTCCTGGTGATAGCGCACTAAACGACTTACCAGGGTGTTTTCTGGATCGACTTTTCCCGTCTCCAGGCGAACATATTGATTTTCCTTGGGAATGTTGGGGAGACGTTGATAAACTATTGCAGCAACAGATTCAGGTCGCAGCGCTTGAGCAACGACAGGTAGCAACCCAAATCCAGCCATTCCCGTTTCTTGAACGTATCCCCCGGCCAGAGCCAAGAAAAACCCGATCGCAACCGCTAGGACTTGTCGCGACAATTGCTTTGATAGTTGGTTATTTTTGGGCTTCTCAAGCATTTTCCCAAGCCTCTCAGTTCGTTTTATTCGCCAATAATTTCGGGTTGAGTCAGTTCGTCGGACATTTCGATGATGGCTCGAATGGCAGGTTTCATCATCGGATCGTCAATATTATCAAACTCTTCATACCGACGGCGCTTAGCTCGATTAGCAACTTGAACGGTAATCCGATAGCGATTAGAAGCTGCTCTCAATAGCTCCTCAGCGCGGTACATAATTTGGGAAGAATCAAATGAGTGTCGCTTTTGCATAGATGTCGGTACTCAGAATGGGCAATCTCGATCTAAGATTGGTGTTTTCTACAGTCCAGTTTATCAGGAGGCTAGCATCAGTGGTCAGTAATCAGTTATCAGTTATCAGTGAACAGTAGAGGAATTCCCAGTCACCTTCTCACCAATCACCAATCACCAATCACCAATGCTTTACCGGAAAAGAGATAAAAATTGATGTAGGAACGATCTGAGCGATCGCAACCAGCCACGTAGAACATCCCCACTAGTACAATTACTTATTAATCTTG
>CAYTUO010000060.1:0-10791 GCA_964441015.1 uncultured Pleurocapsa sp. | reverse complement strand
TCTTGAGGTAATATAGGGATAGGTTTATGTAGAAATGTAAAGTTGTCAAGCAATTGCTGAAATTCAAGTCGTCTATAATACCATGCAAACGATTTCTGCTCCTACTTTTGCCTCTATTATCCAAAGAGCGCACTCTTCTTTGAAAGTTATTGCCCTTGGAGATAGCTTGATTTATGGATATGGCGATCCCGTGGGCGGCGGTTGGATAGAACGACTGAGAAGACAATGGATGGCAGTAGAGAGTCAAGGTCATGTTCTCTATAATTTAGGCATTCGCGGAGATAGAGTTCTTCAGGTATCCGAACGACTCGAACAGGAATTTCGCAATCGGGGAGAGTTACGCAATCGAGTTCCAGATTTAATTATTCTTTCGGTAGGAGTCAACGACTCAGCACGGATAGGTCGTCGGGACGGACGCTTGTTTACCGAACTGGATGCGTTTCAAGAACAAATGGCCAACCTACTAGATCGATCGCAACAGCTTTGTCCCGTTCTTTTCGTGGGGATGGTGCCTGTAAATGAAGCTAGAATGCCCTTTCTAGATTGTTTGTACTACAATAATCAAGATCAGTATCACTATAAAGAATTGACGAAAAAAGCTTGTCAGGCACGTCAGATTCTCTATTTAGATATTTTTGATCGTTGGATGGCACGGGGAGACACTTGGGTGCGATCGCGCCTTACCCCCGATGGACTTCATCCCAATACTCAAGGTTATGAAGCCATATTACAAGACGTACTCAACTGGGAACCAATCGCTCAACTCACCCATTAGTGATTGGTGATTGGCAATGGGGAAAATGACTAAAAAATTACCTGCCTTAACCTTTGTTGCTGACGATTGAACTGCTTTTGCTTTTCCGTGAGAAGTCCGTAATTCTCGATGGGAAGACGCATATCCCACTGACTTTCTGCAAAAACAAATAAATTAGCAACCATAATTAGTCCTGTTGCCAGAAATTGCCATCCTGCGACATAGGATAAACTAGCAATACCTAATACGTGAATGAGGCCAGAAATGATAAAGGCACGAGAACGCAATCCGATGCCCGTGCAGAAGTATCCTATGGCGCACAATCCCAACCACAGATGGGATAGATGCAATAACACCTGACCCCATCCTAAAAAAATCCCTAAATCTGTGAGAGCAACGCCTGCCAGCATGAGAATTACCCAGGCATACAGTACCCAATGCAGTCGTTCTACTGCTACCCAAAAGTAAGTCAGTCCGATTGTTGCTAGGGTTCCTACGACTGTCAGCACTGACCAAACAATCGCTTGCGTTACCCAGCTAATCGGAGAAAACTGGGCTGTTATAAAGATTGCGGCTGATATTAACCCCCAGATAATGAATACTTGATCGATACGAGTGTAAATATTGGAAAGTAGGGTGATATCTTTAATTTTCAACTTAAGGTGTAAGAGTCCTTGGCGATCCTGATAATCTAATGTGTGTTGTTTGCGACGAAGAATAGGTTCAGTTGGATGGAAGTAGGTCATCTAGGTTAGTAGTCCGGGTTAGTAAATCTTTAAGATTTTTTTACTATTGTTACAATTCTACACAATTGGGCGGACAACAGAAAGCGATCGCAACCGGAATAAGGTAGCTTTATAGATGAATGCCGCTAAGTTAAGGGCGCTCACCCTATACCAAAAACTTTTCTTAATTTAAGATGATTCAATCAAGCGTTTAGAATTTGTTCGGTTGTTAGCTTTAATTCTGGGAAAGTTTTAGATACTATTGGAGCTTGACCTTGATAAGCTTGAGATTGATATATGCCGTTATCATCAAGAAGATAAACAAATACAGTAGGTACTTTCGGATTACCTAAATAACTTCTACTAGCGATCGCTAAATAATCAACAATCCAATATTCAGCAATACCGAGGCGTTGATACTCATCTAACTTATCTACATAATCATCTTCCCAATTAGTAGATACCACCTCTACTGCTATTTGCAGGGGTTCAAATAATGCAGAATAATCAGAGGAATTAGATTCCCAAATCTTGCGATCGACTACGCTAACATCTGGATTGCGCCCTTGTTCTATGCCATCTTGAGTTTCAGTTCTAATCATGATTCTTCCTGATACCCAATAATTAAGCTTAAGACGTTTTACTTCGTCTTTAAAGGTATCTGCAATAAACTCTGCTATAGTTTCGTGTCTTCTAGTAGCTAGCTTTCTCACAATCTCCCCATTGACTAATTCATAACGTCCCTCCTCATCAGGAAGTTGTTCGACAAATTGCACTAAGGTAAGTTTTTGTTTAGGGTGATTAGTAGTTACAGTCATAGCAAGTTTTCCTTAACTAACTGTTCACTGTTTGCGAATCTGAATATTGGGGAAGATATTTGTGAGCGATCGCTTTTTTTGAGAGAGAATAAAATTGGTTGCAAGTCCCCAGACTTATCTGTGGGGAAAATCTTTTCATCCAAAATTGAAATGACCTACTTGCAAGCCAGAACTATTCGCAAGGCATCAGCATACTCAGTTGAAGAATAATATCGTCAATAGTTTTCACTAAAGAATCTCCTGACTGACTGGGATTGTTGCCCATAATACTAAAAACTATCGTCCCATATCGGGGATGCTCCATATATCCAGACAAGGCTCTAACCCCTCTCAAAGTCCCCGTCTTAGCATGAACCATTCCTTGAGCCGGGGTATATTTCATGCGATTTCTGAGAGTACCGCTCATTCCTGCTACGGGTAAGGAAGCCAGAAAAATTTCTCTTCCTTGGGCAGAATACATTGCTCTTAAAATAGACACTAAGGCTCTAGGTGTAGCTGCATTGTGTCTCGATAAACCAGAACCATCTGCCAAACGATAACTGTTGGGATTGATGCCTAACTGAGATAGTGCGGATTTTGCTGCTTGTGCCCCTCCAATATATCGTAATAGGGTGTCTGCATAGTAATTATTACTTCTTTGATTTGTAATGGTTATCCAATCTTTTAAAGATTTTGAGCGAATAGTGGCTTGAGGGGTTAGCCTTTGTAGAGCAGCAGCCGTGGTAAACAGTTTTGTGTTGGAGGCGGGAATAAAGTATTTATCCGCATTATGACTGTATAAAACAGTGCCATTGTTCAACGATTCCACGAGAATCCCCCAATTGTTGGAACGACTGCTGATAATGCCACTAATAGCTGGTTCTATAAAAGCGGAACATACGCCATTGGTTTGGTTTTCCGGTGGGGGAACATAGATTTCTATGGCATCCGTACCGTTAAAAATATCAGTTCTTGTCGTTGAAACAGTTTCGTTAGCTAAGACAGGATTTGACCAAGCTAAAGTCGCCGCACTGAGTATGGCAAGAGGGTTAAATCGATGACTTTTTTGTTTCATGCGTTTAATTTCCCGTGTGAATTGCAGAACTAAATTTTTAGATTTTACCAGCTAACGCGAAAATAAAGGTTTTAGCCATTCTCGAATTTTATTGAACAAATTGGCGTTATTTTTGCTACTTGTTTGTGCTGCTGTGGCGGAAAAGGGATGGAGAGATTGATAGTGTTCGTAAGCTACATTAATTCGAGAAGTAATCTCAGTGGCATAGGGATGTTTATTAAGATCGGGGTGCCACAAGCGCATTAAGTTTTTATAGGCTTTCTCAACCTGTAGGGTATCGGCCGAGGGAGATACTCCCAAAACCTTCCACCAAGGGAGCGATCGATCTGCGATGAAGTCTTCCAATAGGGAGCGATCTTCATTGATAATTTGTTCAATCTTGTCCCAAGAAGTTCCATAGCAGACTCGATAAATGGCACTAAGTGCCTCTATTGTGATTAGCTGACTTGCTAGTTCATGCCACTGTTGAAAATCCCGACGCATGGCTATTTGCACGCGCCAATCTAGATGGGCAAATTTGCCGTCATCGATAGAGTCTGCAAAAGCTATCAATATGTTCCCAATCTCCTTTCTGTCTAAATGGGGTTTAAAAAAAGGATATTTTTTGTCTCCTAGCGATTCCAAGACCCTTTTGGCAGATACCTTGGGTTCGGGTAGAGTGAGTAATAGCGATAATTCTCGACAAATATGGCTAGATTCGGGTTTATCTCTCCATTCCCAATAATTAATCCCTGGTTTACCCAGTTGTCGCTTATAGAACTCGTGCCACGTTTGGGTGACAATACAAGCTAAGGGGGTCATTAGTGGGGTTGCCCATTGATAAGATTGACCCTTGAGCGATGCTTCTGGGGTATCTTCTAGAAGGCAAGCAAAAGGAGTCATGAGTGGAGTCGCCAATTGACAAGCTTGACCTTTGAGAAAATTTCGTGGTGCGTCTTCGAGAAGGCAAGCCAGTCGATAATATTTTCCTTGGGGGATAATTTCAGAGCGTTGGGGTATTGTGGAGGAAGCGCGATCGCTATGATGCTGTCGAGATGTATAGCTAGCTAGAGATATTCCGCAAAAGCTTAATCCAAATAAAAATAAACTGAGTAGAAGCTGGTCATTTATGGCAATGGACTCCATAAAACTTTTCCTGAGTTTGAGGCTGGAGATACTCAGAATATTTACCAGACCTGCGCCACCTTAGCAACTGTTTGAGCAACAGTCGATTCGTCTATCTCTAGCAGGACACAATTCGTAATAATATTGAGTGTGATCGCTCTCACTGCTCAAACCAGTTCAGCACAGGTTGTCTCAACAGTTCCCTATCTCCCTGAGTTACTGTTAAGAAATCCCCTTTGGCACTCCCACGAATGAGTACATAACTAACATTTCCATTAACGGCTTCAAAATAATTTCCTTGCTGGTCATAATCCTTGAGAGGAAGACGAATTTTATTCCCATTGGTTTTACTAATTCCCACATAAGTATAGGGAAAATCTCCCCCACAAATATTGACCAAAAACCCCTTGGTTTCAGCGATCACAAATAAACTCTCACCTTCTAGGCAATAGTTAGGTATTGAGCGATTACTTTAAACTCTTTTTTTACAATCTAGTATTATAAGCGTAGCTGTGAAAAAATTCAAAAGCCAACATCCTGTTTTTATTCCCAATACGATAATTTCTCCAACCAGTTTTGCAACACTCGAATGATTTCTTCTCTTCGCCTCTCAAAATTTGCAGCTATGAAAATAAAAATAATCCCTGCTACTAAACCCATAATCCATTTAGCTAGTGGACGCTCAAAACTTAAAACGATTAATTGATAGAAGCCTGTCAAGAGAAAAGTAATCGTTCCCATGAAGAGAAATGCTCTGATTTGTAACCCCAATCCGAGAAAAATTGTGACTAAACTAATAAGAGTTGGAGTTAGTCCAGTTTCTTGATGAAAAAGTAAGGCGATCGCACAAATAATTCCGCTACCACTCAATCGAAGAAGATGACGATAATTGCGTTTTTGGGATTGTTTGAGAGTCGGATCGAATTGGGCAATATAGAGTAAAGATAAGCCAATAATTGATGCATACCAGAGAATATCTGTCAAGTTTTTTTCTAACAGAAAACGCGCGATCGCCCAATCAATAAATCCCAAACTTACATACGTCCAACGAATCTCTTTTTGACGAAAGGCAATGCGAGCATAAAACGCAGCAACAACTAGCAAGCTAAGATAGGAGATATTTTCTATTGTTACTAAAGTCATTAAGGCAGGAATGACTAAAGCAAAACGATGCCAAGGTGTTGCTTCCCACCCCAAACTTCTCCAGGGAATTTGATAGATAAGTAAGGCAACAATACAAGTATTAACAACTCTGAAAGGATCGAGAACGCTTAATTGCTCCCAAAGCAAACGAGCATAAACGCCTGTTGCTGCAATTTCTACTAATCCTACATATACCCACCAATCCGAAAAAGTGCGATCGCGTCTCGTTTCTAGATCGCGTCCTTGGATTAATGCATAAATCGCTAAAATTACACTAATCGCAATACTAATTTCTCGCAAACGCGGCGTATTTTCTAGGGCAACTGCTGCTGCTAAAACCTTCAAAATACTACCGATCGCCCAGTGACTGTGAGCCGTAATTTTAATTTCTGTCAGACTTAGATTGAGAAAAGTATTAATCTCTCGCAACTGCAAAAAGAAAGCAAAAATTCGATAAATTAGCGCGATCGCTGCTGCAACAATTGCTAAGATCGTCAAGCCATCAGCCGGATTAGTTGTTGGTTGTTTTAGCATTTGGTAAATGACTAATTCATACCAAGCGAGAGAAATCCCCACCAGAGAAAAATAAGTAATAATTTTCCCTTCTCTGAAGTTATAGCCGACTCCAATTCCCGTCAAAGCTGCACCGAAAGTAAGCAATCCCGTATAATCTGTAAATTGCTCCCATCGCCAGCCAATCCCCAATAAAGCCAGAAGCAAAGGCAACATTTTTAGACTGCTTAATTGAGATAGATAAGATTGCCGAGAAAATAACCAATTAATTAGTAACAAAGTCCCTAATCCCAGAACGATATTGACTGTTGCCACTATCAAAGTAGAGCCATCTACTAACAAAATTCCTTCACAAATAGCAACTTCTATCGCCCAAGTAATACCATAAACCACGCGATCGCTTAGTAGTTGCCGATAACGATAAACAATGGCACATCCAATTAAAAGAGACGTGACTAAATAATGCCAATGAGGAACAGGAAAAACGAGATAACTATAGAGAGATTTACAGCTTAACAAAGCCAACTCAACGACACAAAAAGTAATTGCCCAACCATTGGCAGCTTGACTGTATAAAGACGCTAAAAAACTGCGTTGCCGTTGCAAAGAAGTCCTGAGTAACCATAAAAATAAAATCGCGATCGCGCCCAATAAAAACCAACCCGATCCAGACAATTTTCCCCACAGCAAGGCCACCAGAAAACCTAATGTAAAACCTATTTGAATAGCTGCTGCCATTGGTTGGCGAAAATAGCGACTATTAACGAACATCAACCCACTAGCAACCCCTAAACTAATTAATCTCGTACCTGGTTGCCAAATCGTTAACGTTTGGGCCAAAATGAGCGCATAACTACTCAAAAAAGCCGCTTGTCTGCGACGTTTACCTCCTCTACCCATCGCCACCCCTGTCAAAGTCAAAGGAGTCAGCAACCACAACAAAACAATTGACTGACTTACTCCAGTCGCAAAAAAAGTTTCAACTCCTTCCCACAGCAAAACATAACTCAGAAATGCCAAGACAAAACCCAAATCCCAACCACTGCGACACCAAATTCGTTGAATAACCTCAGCATTTTCTCTGTGCCTCTGTGTTTCTGTGCGAGTACTGATTCCCCACTCAATTACAGTTAACCCCAAAAATAAACTTCCCCAAGCAGACTGAGACAGAGAAGGAAAAAGCCAATCAATCACAGCACAAAAAGTTAAAAGTCCTAAAATGTGGGTGAAATAGAGAAGGGCAACTCGGATAGGAAAGCGATGGTGTATGACATAGACAAGCGTACAAGTCGAAAAGAAAAGATTGAGCGATCGCCAGGTAGGATTAGCTAGACTGAGTATTGTTAAAACAACACCCAATCCTAACGTCAACCATTCTGCAAAACGGGCAAGTTTCACCTTATCGCGACGATACAGCCAATCTGCCAACCCGACAAAGAAAATGACATAAGGAAAGAGGGTTACCCCGAAAACAGATGCAGGAAACGCTTCTGAATGGGCAATCTGAATTGAAAGATTAAGCGTCTCTTGTCGAAATCCCTTGGGAATCAAATCTCGAATTAAAAATAGCGCCTGCAAACCAATAATAAAAATGGCAAATAAATCCCGACGCAACCAATCGCGCCGCAAGCGTTGGGCAAAGAAATGCAAAGCGAGTCCGCTAACAACCGTTGCTTGCCAAGGAAACTTTTGCCCCACACCAACCAACCAACCCAAGAAGAGTAAAATTGCACCAATTGTCTCGGAGATTTTAGAAAGTGGGGAAGTAGTATGAGGAGATAAAAGATTACTTTCACCTTCCGTCTTTTGCATCAACCAACCACAAATACCAATCGCTAACCCTAACTGTTGTATCGGTAGGTGGACGACAAAAATTGCTCTGATCAGCAAAACTGACAAAGCATAAACGACAAACCCTCTCCCGATTTTGGCATTGACTTGTTGGATAGGAAAAAAACGTAGGGTAATCGCCGTGGCAATGATCCCGATATAAACAGCAATTAACGGATATGACGAGAATTCCCAACCCCAATGCAGGTAACTCAGTCCTAAGAAATTGGAAAATAGCAATAAGCTTTGACTGGACTGACGATAGAGAAAGTAAACTCCGGTGAGAGTTATAGATGCGATCGCGACGGTTAACCATTCCCAAGCATTTTGCCCCAAACCATCCATCGCCCAAAAATTGACAGGAATCAATAGCAGGGCAATAGTTTGTAGCGTTTGCGCGGTTAATTGTAAATTATCTTGCCGAGTTGCCCAAAAACCAATCCCCCAAAAAATCAGCGTATACGTCCATAAAATTCCATATTGCAGTGCATCGGGGAATCTTTGCCATTGGGTTGCTGCCAATACTCCAGACGAAACGACGACTAAAAACAACCCCAAAAATAGCAGCCAGCGAACGCTAATTTCATCCTTGAAAGCTTGCCAAGCTTGGGATAGGAGACTGGGCCTTACGGGAGTTCGTCTCTCTGGGAGGATTTCTTCTGGGGCAAACTCTTGCGGGGGACGAGTCACTTCCGCTACAGGTTCAGGTAAAGAACAAGTTAAATAATTTTGCGCCAACCTTTTCACCTGCGATTCGCTAATCAAACCCAATCGCAACCAAACATCTAATCCTTCTAGTAATTCAGGGACAGATGAATTGATGCTAATCGTAATTCGCAGAGGATTATTGTTCATAAAAGCGTGAGAAATTGACGCGATCTGCAATTTATTGAGAAATAAGTTTAAAAGCTCGGTGAATCAAGGCTTTTAATTGGATTTCTGGTATTTATAATTATGAACTTTCTTTCAACGTCCTTTGTCAAAGTTGTGTCAAAGTTGTGCCAAAGTTGTGTTAATTGTCAAAAACTGTTGCCGATCCCCGATCTAATTGTTAAGCTTTGTAAATAAGGGATCTACCCAATCGAAGCTCGTGTGAGGGGAGTTTACCATCCATGCTCTACATCATCATTCATTTCGTTTCTTGCGCCTCTGCATCGATTAACTAGATTTAGAACTTTCTGACAATAGCAACTATTACTTGCACCAACTTAATTGCAGCTAATCTGCTCAGTTTTCATATGGCTATTTGCACCTTCTGTTTTCTGATGGTGTTTAGGTAGCTAGTGTGGCCATCGCCTCTCATCAGTGAATTGTAGGGCGAAAGCCAAACTTAAGGAGGTTTTTATGATGCAACTTCAAGGAAAAACTGCTCTAGTTACAGGAGCTTCTCGCGGTATTGGGCGAGCGATCGCTCTGGAATTAGCGCAAAGAGGCATAAAACGCCTGTTATTAGTAGCTCGCAATGCCAATCGTCTAACAGAATTGGCGGCAGAAATTAAGGCACTTGCAGCCGAAGTAGAAGTCTTCCCTCTGCCTTTGGATCTCACGCAGTCAGTAGCAGTGAATATTGCTATTGCCCAAGCTTGGCGAGAATACGGCCCCATTCACCTGCTAGTCAACTGTGCTGGAGTAGCACATCAAACTCCCTTCTTGCAATCTAAGCCACCGCAAGTCCATGAGGAATTTTCCCTAAATTTAATGGGAACCTACACGATTACTCGGCTAGTCGCGCGACGCATGGCAGCCCAACGGGAAGGGACAATCGTTAATGTCTCTAGTTTGATGGGGAAAGTGGGAGCGCCAACGATGTCCACCTATTCAGCCACCAAGTTTGCCCTTTTGGGATTTACCCAAGCTTTGCGCGGCGAACTCGCTCCTTATAATGTCCGAGTAGTTGCTTTGCTCCCTTCTCTCACCGATACTGACATGGTGCGAGGATTAACATTATTTCGCTGGATAGTGCCCATGACTCCCCAGCAAGTCGCGCAAGCATTTGTCGCCGGAGTGCAAAAAGGACAGTCGGAAATTTTGGTGGGATGGCAAAGCTATTTAGCAGTATGGTGTCAGCGTTTAGCTCCCTGGTTGCTAGAAAAGATTTTATTCATGGCTGCTCCTTTGTCGGAGGAGACAGAAAAACCCTATCTCAGACTAAGGCAGCTTGAGGATTCTTTTGCCCAAAGCCAATCGAAAGCTTAACTGCAAGTTTCACAATCTTGACACAGCATAGACATGACTTTGACATATCAGTTTCCTAAACTTTGGTCAGGTCAACAAAAGGTGGTTTTATGTTTCACCCCATCTCTATTTCAGTCGATAAACCTTTTCGGATTCCTGTTCCTACCTTTCGTTCATTTTTCCATTCTTTGCTAGGTCTTTTTTTTCGCTATCCTGTCCCCGGTACTAATATTGTTCCTCTTTTGCCAGATGGACGAATAGTTTTGATTCGACGACGCGATACAGGACGATGGGCATTACCAGGAGGCATGGTCAACTGGCGAGAAGATATTCCAACAACAGTCCGGCGAGAATTGGCAGAAGAAACAGGACTGGAATTGGTCAAAATTCGACGTTTGGTTGGGGTATACTCCTCGCCCGATCGCGATCCGAGAGTTCACTCGATTTGCGTGGTGGTCGCTGCTGATGTCCAAGGAGAAATTAACATTCAGGATAAGTTAGAAGTGACCGAAGTTAAAGCATTTAGCCCAGACAATTTGCCGAAAGCCAAAGAACTTTCTTACGATAACGGTGAGCAATTAAAAGATTACTTAGAACAAGCGATCGCTCTGCACTAGTATCAGTTGTCAGTAATCAGTAATCAGTAATCAGTTAGTTCAATCAATTGACTAGTCA
>CAYTUO010000059.1:15127-15520 GCA_964441015.1 uncultured Pleurocapsa sp. | reverse complement strand
ACCTTCTTTGGGTACCGAACTAGTGACAACGACTATTTTTAGCTGTTTATCCGAACTGATAGACTTTAAATTAGTCCGAAGCATCCGGTAGGATTCACTGATGGGAAGGCTGGGATTGTCTCTAAAAATAATCTTCGGAATAAACTGCTCTAGCTCCCGATCGCGAAAAGTCACTTGTTTAAACTTTTCAAAGGAAGGAATCACTCCTAATAAAGTAAATCCAAAAACTTCCTTTGCTTCTTTAACTGTCCTAATCGAGCGATCTTTTGCTTCTAAAATTAGTGCAGTAATTATAGAGAGTAGACTACTCAGCAAGACTCCTGCGGCTAGGTAGAGCGTCTTACGGGAAGCCATAGGCTCTTCAGGAACTAGAGCAGATGCAATAATGCGAGT
>CAYTUO010000059.1:0-15117 GCA_964441015.1 uncultured Pleurocapsa sp. | reverse complement strand
ACATTTTGATTTTCTGCTACCCGAATTTCTTGGAGCTTTTGCAGAAGAAGTGAATAAGTAGATTGAGAAGCCTTTAGTTTTCTTTCTAACTCGCGCTGTTGTTGCTCTAACTTTGGCAAAACGTTAGCTCGCCTCCTGTAGGCAGCTAATACATTTGATAAATTAGCCACCTGACTGGCTAACCCCTGATGTGTTACCTCTAATCTAAGTAGCTGTGCGGTGAGTTCTTGTTGAAGCTTTCCCATCTGCAAATTGCTTATTAATTCTTGCTTGTGAGTTCCGCTTGTCTTGGCGACTCGCTCTTGTAGTAGCGATTTTAAGGCTGCTAATTTACTTTCGAGATTAATAATTACGGGGTTTGCGTCAGTAAAACGGGTTTTCTCAACCGCCAACTGAAACTCTGCCTGCTGAAGTTCTTGAAGTACTTTTTGTACCGCAAGAGACTGACTGAGGGAAGTTGCCGCCACTGCTTGCTGTGAGTTCATGCCTATCTGGTTTCGCAGTACTTCGGATTGAGTTTTAGCATTGGCAATTCGAGCTTGAGCTTCTGCAATTTGCTGTTGTAAGTTCTTATCCATGTCTACTGCTGCTTTGGCTTCTTCTTGAAGAGCGACAACTTGGTTGTCTTCTTTAAATCGGCGCAGAGCAACTTCGGCTTGCCTTACAGTAGCTTCGGCTGTGGGCAATTGTTTCTCAACAAACTCTCTAGCAGCTACGGCTTCGGCTCGATTGACAAGCCTGTTATTTTCTAAATAAACAGCGATCAGCGTATTAACAACTCCTGCCGCTTTTTCAGGATCTTTGTCCCGATAGGAAACTGTTAGGATATCTGCTGCCTCAACCTTAGTCACACGGAGCTTTTCGAGAAATCGATCGGGTTTTAGGGGTGCCCCATCTTCGTCTTTTAAGTTTAGTTTGGCAATAGTCTTCTGTACGACTGGAGAAGAAAGAATAACCTCTGTCTCCGTATCCAAAGGGCTGCTTCGATCGTATAAAGGCTCTAGTTGACCCATTTCTCGCCCTAATCCGGTGAGGGAAGAGGTAGAACTAACCCTTTTAAGTAAAAGCTTTCCTTGCGCTAGATAAACAGGCTTTTTTAAGAAGGTTGCTAACCCCACGATAGTGAAAACCGAGACAAAGACGGCTAAAGCGGGCAACCAACGCCGCTTCAGGATTAGCCAGTATGGCTCCAAGCCAATAGTAGAAGATTCCTGGTATTCCATTGATGATTCTTTAAAAGTTTTTTCAACAGGCGAATGCAACTGGTAGTAGTTCGAGCAGCTATAGGGTAGACCTCATACTCTCAGCTTGGTATTAGAGCCAAGGCTAGCGATCGCAGATAAAATTGACATCATTGGTTCTATTTAAATGTTATTGAAAAGCTCAGATGAAATGGTATTCACTTAAATTATAATCAAAAAAAACACTACTATAACTATTGTCAAAATAGCAAAAACCAAACAGTAGTAAATTAGAGACAACTGTTTTTTCATGTTTTGAAGAGATAACATCCCTTCCCTGAACTGATCTTCGAGCTTGTAAATTTTTCTAAAATTCACAGGATTGAAACCAGCTTGGTTGAGTTGGTCAAGAGTCACCTCAAAATCAGTTTTTAAAGTTTTTAATTCTGTTAAGTAGTGGTCAAACTTTTCTTTAGCTTGGGCAATGTCATTAAAAGTCATCTTCGCTTTATTTTGGAGATTCAAGATCTCGCCACGAACCTCTACCCACTTTGACTGAATTGCCGTTTCGAGTTCGCTCAAGCGATGATTGAGCCTTGCCTCAGCTTGAGCAATTTCTTCGAGAATTGTCTTAGCTGCTTCTAAGTTTTGCTTGAATTGCTCGTAGGTTTGGGCAAATTCCTCTATCTGCGTCCGAATCAGTTCTAAGTCAGTCTGGCTATCCTTTTGATGAGCTTGATGAACGGAACGAATCGTCTTGACTAACTCTGATGCAGCCGTATTCTTAAGTAGATATCCCTTTGCTCCCGCTTGGAGAGACTTGGCGAGATAAGCCTCATCCTCATGGCCGCTAAGGACGATAACTTTAATGTCAGGCAAACGCTGACAGATAATCTGCGTGGCAGTTAAGCCATCCATTACTGGCATCTCAATGTCAATGAGTACGAGATCGGGTTTTAGAGCTTCTACTTGTTCGATCGCGGCTTGACCATTGTAAGCGCGTCCTACTACCTGAAAATCTTCCTCAGCCTCTAGCCAAGATTGTAAAACTTCGCAGAGGAGGGCTTGATCGTCTACCAATAAAATCCGAATCATATACGAGCACGAGGCAGCTTATAGCATCATGCATAGCTTTCCCCACTAAAAATTACAGAATGGCTTTCTTCTGTCAAAGTGGGTTGGAATCTTGAATTTCCGTTGGCTGTATCCTCGTGAAATCGTTATTTTATCCGAATAGTGACAGAAAAAAGACTTAATCAAAAAAAATCGTTGATCGCATTCTTCAGCCCTATTTTTCTTGGTAATAGACGCTGAAACAACTTCAAGTCGCTAATGACCTCTATTTTTATTCCTTCGTTGTCAGTCTTGGCTCGCGAGCGCCAACTTAAGCTTGATAGTATTGAATAGAGGTCAAAAAGTCGGTGATTTTTCCTCCACAAATGTTGTATTCTTTCATCATAATTATGCCTGGTTGAAATTGACCAATCTGGGGTTGGACGGGTTCTCCTTTAATCATCTTGAGGATTAAGCGGGGAAAGTCAGCACCAGCTAGATGAGATAGGGGATATCCTCCACCAAAACGGGGATTTAACTCCAAAATAAAAACCTCACTCCCTTGTACAAACACATCTACATCAAGCGGGCCTATATGCCCTAATTCCTTGCCAAGACGTAAGCCTAGTTCGATCAAGATTGGATCGTTACTAGTTTCAGCCTGATCGGTTTCCCCAGAACGCATGGCAATTTTCCGTCTAGGTACGACCGACAAGACCTGCCCTTGCAAATCGTTACAAATATCAAAACCATAGTCCTGTCCGCTTATCATTTCCTGGATTAACATATCTGGAACATAATGAAAAAAGACATCCAGTTCTTTTTTGTTGCGAGCAATAAACAGATTGCAGCTAGCAGATCCATGACGAGGTTTCACTACTAAAGGAAAGGCTAATTGACCCGTATTTATTGCCTTGATCGCTTCCTCAAAATCTATATAAGTCTGTGGTTTATTGAACCCGCGTTCTTTTAAAAAAAGGTAGGTAGAGTACTTATCGAAACAAATTTTGTTCGCCGTAGGGCTAGGAATTATAGGTACTACCCCAGCACTGCGAAATTCATTTAAATGTTGAGAAATGACATCAATATCTGGATCTGAAAAAGAAAGTAATGCATCTACTTTTTGGTCTCGACAAAGCTCAATCAGAGTCGGGATATAATTTGGACTGACAATATCGGGCACAATGAAGGCTGAGTCGCAGTTTCTAAAGCCAGAAGTCCATTCTCTGTTCCCAGTACCAATAATTCGGTCGTCAGGACTTAAGTGAGAGCGAAAATATTCTGCTAGGTAGCCCCGTCGCCCGATACAGGAAAACAAAATGTTCATTAGTTAGTTGTTCCTGAAAACATCAAAAAAGAACCTAAAAAACTTTACTTTGAGATTAGATGACATAAGTCGCAAAAAGCTCTTGAAAAGTTTCTCGACGTTTGATTAATTCATATTTATTCAAGCTAGAGTTGTAGCTAATAATAGGGGGACTCGAACGAATGAAGGGGGGCTTAAAAACAATCGTATATGCGCCAACATTGTCGAAAACAACATAATCATCTACAGCGATTTCTCCCCGATACTCTTGATATAAACAATCGTGTTCCATACAGGTATAGCCAACCAAATCGACTGGTGCTGCAAGCCTTTCTTGACTGAAACTTTTGTCTTTTCTATACACTTTTGTCAGCAAATTTTTACTGTTTAGCGTTGGCTTCACGTTTTGGATACTACCCGTTACAAGAGCAAGTTTTCGCGATCGCACCGTTTTTACGCCAACAACTTTACTCACAAACTTCATGATATCTGCAACCACAGCCACACCAGGTTCAAGAATCAGTTTAGTCCTAGAGTTCTGAGAAAAGCGATCGACAAATTGAGAGGCAATTGCTTCTGCGTATTCCTGATAGCTAGGGATATGGCAGTCAAATTGTTTTCTGAGATCTTCGCTCATTTTTCCGAAGAAACCGCCACCCAAATTGATAAATTTCGGTTGACGTTCTTGAAAGAGGAGATCGCACAGAGCCAGCATTTTCTTAGCACGCAAAGCGTAAGATTCTACACTCCTTTCAGATGTAGAAAAGTGGCAGTGTAGTCCTTCTACAGAACAATTTTTTAATTGCTCCAGGGTGTTGAAAGCATACTCAAGTTCGCCTCCTTCCGTATCAAAACCGAATCGCGAGATTCTACCGGAACTTATCTCGAAATTGCACCTAAGTCCGACAGCAAATTGGCGATCTTCTGGTAAACTTTGAGCTAGCTCTTTCACAATTGAAACTTCTCGAAGCGAATCTAAGTTGACGATTGAACCAGCCGTGATCGCATTTTCTATATCTTCTCTAAACTTGAGAGGGCCATTAAAGATAATTCTTGATGGAGATACCCCAATACGGATAGCTAGATCGTACTCCAGTCGCGAAACAACTTCTGCATAGCCTCCTACAGAATTGACATACTGACATAACTTAGGAGTGTAATTAGTTTTGTAAGAATATCCAAGATTGCTATTCGGATAGATTGAGCGAAAAGCTTCAAGAAATTCTTGATAATTTTGTTGAAATTTTTCGATATCTAAAATATAAAATGATTCACCAAATTCTTTTTCTAATTGATTAATTATTTGCCAAGAAAGCTCCATTTTAAAACCTTTATTTTATAAAAAATCAATCTAAAAGTTCCGTTTTGAAGAGAAAATTTAGTATTGGAAAGTTTCCTCTCAACTAATTTCCCATAAAATCTTCAATCGTGGCGTGACCGGATTGATTGATTCCCTCTTGTTGTAAGACTTTCCAAATAGTTAGGAAAAAGATTTTCAGATCGAGCCACAGACTCCAGTGATCGACATACCAGACATCTAGCTCAAACTTCTCTTGCCAAGTAATAGCATTGCGACCGTTGATCTGAGACCAACCCGTGATGCCAGGGAGAACCTCATGACGGCGTGCCTGTTCGGGACTGTAACGCTCTAGATACTCTACCATGAGAGGACGGGGGCCGACAAAACTAATGTCACCCTTGAGAACGTTCCAGAGTTGGGGAAGTTCGTCGAGACTCGTTTGGCGCAGAAATTGACCCAAGGCTGTCAGGCGTTGCCCGTCGGGAAGTAAATTGCCATTCGGATCGCGCTCGTCGGTCATGGTTCTAAACTTATAAAAGGTGAAGAGGCGATCGTCCTTGCCAGGGCGAGGCTGGGCAAAAATGACAGGTCTACCCATGCGGAGATAGATAGCGATCGCCACGATGAGGAGAACGGGAGACAAAACCAAGAGGGCGATCGCAGAGATCGATCTATCTGCAATCCACTTGATCGCTCTGTGGAACTTTTTATTAGCACTATTTGTATTCATGTCAAGTCTTCTCAATGATTATTCATCTTTTACGATTTCCGCATCGAAGTGTTTGGAAAACTTTACTCCATTAATAATTAGCCGATTGTTGTTGACTGGCGAGTCTTTCCTCAAGTGAATGGCATAAGTAGTATCGGTTTCTTTAATATTGCGATCGATCTTAAATGAAGAATTTTTGAAGACCAATTGCTGGTTCTTTTGAGTACTATAGCCAGGATGCTGCCACCAAACATCGGCAATACTAAAAAATTGATAGGATTCTCCCGTTTCTTTTCTAGTCGCGTACAATTCGCAATTCTCAAAAGTGACATCGTGAGGAAAGACAATCCGATTATTCCTCCCATCAGCCGCACCAACTTTGAATTGAGAATTCGTAAATTTTATCGTTGAGTTGGGAGCAAAAAGGTAGAAGGGAGCATCAGCGATGATATTAGTTCCCGTCACTGTCGAACCTTCTTCAACGGCAATATCAAAATCTCCATCCATTAAATTGAGGTTCTCAAGAATAACATCAACCCTTAAACTATTTCCATAGCCTCGTCCCTCTATTTCTAGATCAATTCCCGTATCGTCAATTTTACCTCTAGTCGTTAAATTGCGGACTTGGGCAGACGAGTTTCCGCCGATTAAAACAAAACCACCGCGAAAAACATCTATAGCCTCAACGTTATCGACTTTAATATCCACATTCGTGTAGACCGAAATGCCATCAGCCACCCCATTTTTGAAAGTACAATCTTGAATAAATGCCTTTAATTTGCCAGGAAAATCTGGATTGCCTTCTAAGAAAATTAAATGAGCTTGTTCTAATTCATAATCTTGATAGGAACCTTGATGCTGGCTGTTGCCATCAAAGGTAAATCCCTGAATAATTAATGGCTTTGAATCTTTCTCTCCTGCATACTCAGCTACAAAGGTTCTCGTCCATTTATCCTGGTTTGCAGGTCTTTTGATAGTGGCTCCATAGCCAGAATAGGTAATATTATCTTTGAGCTTCACCGAAGTAACGAGATATTCGCCCTGCGGAAAGGCAATTACTCCTCCTCCCTGGCTGTAAACTGTATCGATCGCCTTTTGTATAGCTTGCGTGTCATCAGTGATTCCATCCCCAACCGCACCAAAATCTTTAACATCATCAACAATAGGGATAGAAATGCTTTGACTAATAGTACCCGGCTCGAAAGTTAGGATTCCCTGTTTCAAGATGTCGTCTTTTCCACTACCGCGATCGCTCCCTCTGGCGGTACTCCCTGTCACCGCGTAATCTACAGTGACCGTTTTGCGAGAGGCGGCACTCAAGTTGACTGTTATGGTAGCCGTAGAAGCGTTTTCAAAAACTCTAGAAGCACTCAACTCAAACGACACAGTTGGACGAGAAGGCGCGATCGCCGTAGTCACCGTTATGCATAGAAACACTGTTAGACTGAATAAGCCCAGGTAGTAAAACAAGCGGTTCAATAGAGAGATTTAATCAAACTTAATATTTCAATCGTCAAGATGTTGAGATGATAATATAAATTTCTGACTTAATTTATCCTTAAACTCAAATTAATTGATTTTTTCACAAACTTCTGTTATCTAATTGGCGCTCGCTGGCGCGATCTGCCGAGAGAAAAACTGATATTGTCATCTTATCCTTAGTTGAAAGATAAGAGAACGATAGACAGAAAAAATTTAATTAGCATATTTTTTTACTCACATTTCACTTTTCTCTCGCTCTTGTTGTTTGGAGCGCCTGCCAGGCTTGGTATTGCCTACTCTGAACTTCATGATCTCTATCTATTCAAGAAAAATTACTCGATTTCTATTCCTTGTAGTCTTAGGACTTACTCTTGTAAGCCTTGTTGGAAATTTTTCCAAGAACTTCCTGGGGTTTAGCCAACTGACATCGGGACTCAAACTTTTGTTTGATGTCGATGGTGAGGCAAACATTCCTACGTGGTACTCATCTGTTGCCCTACTGTTGTGTGGAATACTTCTGGCGATAATCGCTGTTCTCAAGAATCAAGAAGGCGATCGCTTTGCGCTCCACTGGAAAGTCTTGTCCCTCATTTTTCTATTTCTCTCCTTGGACGAAGTAGTCGGCATCCATGAATTGCCGATTTCACCGTTGCGACAAGCGCTCCACACTAGTGGCTTTTTTTACTTTGCTTGGGTTATTCCTGGCGCTGCCCTCGTCTCGCTCTTCGTGCTAGCTTACCTAAAATTTCTCGTTCATCTTCCTGCCAAGACGCGGTATAGGTTTCTTCTGGCTGGGCTAGTCTTCATTAGCGGTGCTATTGGGGCGGAAATGATAAGTGCGTACTACGCAGATTTATATAAAAATTACGGGAGTGAATACAGGGATAGCACGCCATACATCATTGCAGTAGCTGTCGAAGAGTTCTGTGAAATGATAGGCATCGTCATCTTTATTCAGGCACTGCTAACTTACCTCAGTTCATATTTGAAAAAAGTTGGTTTGACAATTTACTTGATTGATGACCAGAAAAAATAAGGAAATCAGTTGGGAAAAGAACTTATTTGCTGTCTCTGAGAAATTTTTCTAGTTTGGGACTCTTTGTTGTGATAATTTACCAGGATACTACTCGCAGAGCGCTCATGTTTGTAACAAGACCTGAACGCGCCAATAACTCGCTCTAAGTCTCCCATTGTTAAATTAGAACCAGAAGGCAGACAAAGTCCGCGCTCAAATAAATCTTCAGCGATCGCACCTCCAAACCGTTCGCAATCAACAAACACAGGCTGTAAATGCATTGGCTTCCAGACCGGACGAGCTTCGATTTGCTGTTCGGCTAAAGCAAGACGAACTTGTTCGCGATCCGCACCAAAGGCGGCAGGGTCGATTGTCAGGCAGGTTAACCAACGGGTAGCGCGTCCAAAAGGAGATTCAGGCATGAATTCTATTCCTGGCAACTCCCCCAACCCCTGTTGGTAAATCTCAAAGTTATGCCGCCTGGCTGCCACTCGCTCGCTAAGAACTTGCAATTGACCGCGACCAATTCCCGCCAAAACATTGCTGAGACGATAATTGTAGCCAATTTCGGAGTGCTGGTAATGGGGCGCTCGATCGCGAGCTTGGGTTGCCAGGAAACGAGCTTTGGCTATTAGTTCTGGGTCGCTTGAGACTAACATGCCACCGCCAGAAGTCGTGATGATTTTATTGCCATTAAAGGAGTAAACACCGATGCGTCCAAAGGTTCCAGTTGCTCGTCCTTTGTAGGTGGCTCCTAGAGATTCAGCAGCATCCTCGATTAACGGGACTTCATAGCGATCGCAAGCTTCTAGGATCGGAGCGAGATCGGCGCTTTGACCGTAGAGATGCACGAGAACAACTGCTTTAGGCAGTTTGCCAAGTCGAGCGCGGCGCTCCAAGGCTTCCTGTAACAAGTTAGGCTCCATGTTCCAGGTCATGCGATCGCTATCGATAAAAACTGGCTTTGCCCCTAGGTAAATAATTGGAGCAGCAGTCGCAATAAAGGTAAGGGTAGAGCAAAAAACTTCATCTCCAGATTCAACGCCAACCAGTCTTAGCGCTAAATGTAAAGCTGCCGTGCCACAATTAACAGCAGCAGCATGAGGAGCACCAACTATCTGACAAAATTCTTGTTCAAAAGCGTCCACATGAGGACCCACAGGAGCTATCCAGTTGGTGTCAAAAGCTTCTTTAATGAATTCTAGTTCGCACTCACCGAGGTGAGGTGTCGAGAGAAGAATTGGTTTGAACATTATTCAAATTGACAATTAGATAAGTTAAGTAATGTACCTAGTACCTCACACCGACGATCAGCACGCGATCACGTCTAGAGAATTTCCTTGGTCGTTGGTTAGCTCTTTCGACAGCTTGAGTGCTGCAACGAATTCTTTCAACGAAGTTTGTATATTGTATAATACAGCGAACAAATATGAACGGAATCAACTCTGTTGTAAAAATTAGCAATCATCAAAATCTGTAACTTCATCAATTTTTCTTTGGCTGACAAAAGGGGGCTAAAATATCGCTTATATTAAACTGCACAAATAGCACTTACAAGCATTCCACAATCTCATCTGATTATAATAATCGCAGGCTTTTTGGATACACTGTTGTTTGAGCGAATTAAATAAGCAAAAATGAAACCAATGCTAATTACGAAGTTAGGATGTACAAATCTAGGAATTTTGTTAGAAAAAGCTAGGCGGGCTAGAGGCTGGTCTCTAGATACACTGGTTGATTTTATCCAACAATCAACTGGAGAAACGCTCAGCAAAACAGCATTAAGTACCTTGGAACGAGGAACGGTTGAGCCAAAATTCAACACCTTGGCGATTATTGCTGCCGCAGGCTATGTTGTCAATTCAGAGGGAATTTCTTACTCACTTCAAGATTTGTGGTTGATTGCCTGTGAAGCCACCCCTTCAGACCATCAAACAGATGCGTTAGCTTTATCTCCCTTCAGGCAAGGCAGGAGGCAGGAGGCAGGAGGACCGGGCTTTCAAGGTGCGGACGCAGGTTCGGGGCGCAGCCTCTCCAGAAGGTCAGGTTGTTGGTGAGCAGCCCAATTGATGTCTCCTGCCTAGAATTCTCTACAAACCTGATGAAGCAAGAATCCCACGCGAAACACGCCGTGGGAGTGTCAATACAAGCGATCTGCAAAACGGATTTTGCCCGTAGCGATCGCTTTTTCTGTTGCTAATTTTTACAACAAAGCCGAATCACGTCCCGTTTGTTTACCGTATAATACAGTGAACAAATTGGGTGTAATCTTTTCTGAAATGATCTATGGATTGGAAGAAAAACTACTAAAGCTGAGAAATCGCCACTTTTTTATTCTTGACACTATTGTTTTTTTAGTCACGCCCCTATTAGCCCTTGTCCTGCGTTTAGATGGCTCGGTCGCCATCGAACCCTATCAATCTGACCTGGGAATAGCCACAATCCTGTTCTTAGTCATCAAGCTGACTGTATTTAGCCAATTCGGTTTTTATAGGCGCTACTGGCGCTATGCCAGTATTGACGAACTGGCGCAGATAATTATCCTGACGGCGGCAGCTACGGGACTACAAACCCTCTTATTTGTTGCGCTTTATTACTCAATTAATTACCCGCTCGATAGCCTTCCCCGTTCGCTTCCATTACTTGATGGACTACTTAGCTTGATTTTTGTGGGTGGGACTCGTTTCAGCGTTCGAGCCGTCGAAAGAATGAGTCAACGACCGAGGAAATTCTCTAGACGCGATCGCGTGCTGATCGTCGGTGCTGGCAGCGCAGGGGTTGCTCTCGCCCAAGAAATGCAAAGGCATCCACAGCTTGGTTTTGCTCCTGTCGCTTTCGTTGACGATGCTCCCGAAAAATTAAACCTGCGGATTCGAGGTCTTCCTGTGGTTGGCAACCATCCCCAAATCCCCGAAGTCGTTCGCTCGCTACATATCCGCCGAGTCATTATTGCCATGCCTACGGCTCCTGGTCGAGTAATTCGGGAAATCGTAGATCTTTGCCAAGCTAATGAGATTAAAACGAGTACCTTACCAGGAATCCATGAGATTCTCAATAGTCGAGTACGCCTAGAAAGCATAAGAGAGGTAAAAATTGAGGATCTGCTCAGGCGCGAACCTATACAAATAGATATTCAGAAAGTCTCCAGATTCCTGCGAGGAAAGAAAGTCCTAATCACAGGGGCAGGAGGCTCGATTGGTAGCGAAATTTGTCGCCAAGTTTTCAAGTGCCGCCCTGCTGAAATGATACTGGTGGGACACGGAGAAAATTCTGTGTTCAATATCCAACAAGAGCTAGAACAAATTTTACAAGCTCTCCTGCTTGAGGGCGAAGCACCAGAACATCTACCTCGCCTGATTTCCTTCATTGCCGATATTCGATTTCTATCTCGACTAGAGTACGCTTTTGAGCAATTCAAACCCGACATCATTTTTCACGCTGCGGCTCACAAGCACGTACCCCTGATGGAATTAAATTCGGCGGAAGCAATTACCAATAATGTGCTGGGGACAAAAAATCTGCTCGATCTGGCCTGGCGATATGGTGTCGAAAACTTTGTCGCGATTTCGACAGATAAAGCAGTAAATCCAACCAATGTGATGGGAGCCAGTAAAAGAGTTGGCGAAATGTTGGTACTTCAAGCTGCCCAAAAAAGTGGAAAATCTTTTGTCGTGGTTCGTTTTGGCAATGTGCTTGGCAGTAGAGGCAGCGTTGTTCCCATCTTTAGGCGACAAATTGCTGCGGGAGGGCCACTCACCATTACTCATCCCGATATGTGTCGCTATTTCATGACGATTCCAGAGGCAGTTCAACTGGTTTTGCAAGCCTCGGTACTCGGTCATAGGGGTGAAGTATTTATGCTCAATATGGGTCAACCCGTCAAAATTGTTGACTTGGCAAAGGATCTGATTTGCCTTTCAGGATATGAGGTGGGCAAAGATATCGAGATTGTCTTTACAGGACTGCGACCGGGAGAAAAATTGTTTGAAGAACTGTTCGTTGCAGGCGAACAATATGAATCAACCGAACACGACAAACTTCTGATTGCCCGAAACGCTAGTAACGTTGTTTCAGACAACTTGGACTCAACAGTAGAAGTACTCTGTAAAGCTGCCGCTCAAAATGACTCCAATTTGATTTTTTTATTGCTCAAGCAACTAGTGCCAGAATATACCCCCAGATATTCAAAGATTGATGTCAAAGCAGGCGCTTTATGAATTTGGTCAAAGAGTGGATCAAAAAGTTTGTGAAAAGGCAATATGATTGGTCAATTGGAATTTATCTAGGCGAATCTCTTTTTAATTTTGCTTCTCCTGAAAATATCAATAACCCAGTTTTGACGGCTAAGGATGTGACCGATGTGCCAGCAGAATTTGTTGCCGATCCCTTTATGGTTAATGAAAACGGTATTTGGTATATGTTTTTTGAAGTGATGAACCTTCGCGATCACCAGGGAGATATCGGGTTAGCAACTAGCAATGATGGATTCAATTGGACTTATCAAAAAATCGTACTTGATGAACCTTTCCACTTATCTTATCCCTATGTTTTTAAATGGCAAAATGAATATTATATGATTCCAGAGAGCGGTCAAACAAATTCTATTCGACTCTACAAAGCAGTTGATTTTCCAACACAATGGTCGCTGGTAAAAACTTTAATTAATGGCAGGGATTATGTAGATTCTTCGATTTTTCATTTCAAGGGAAATTGGTGGTTGTTTACGGCTTCATCAGACAATAGTATTCTGCATCTCTACTATGCCAATGAACTGATAGGAACTTGGCTCGAACATCCTCAAAGTCCTGTCATCAAAGGAAATCTAAATATAGCTAGACCGGGGGGAAAGGTTATAGTATTCGATGACAAAAAAATTATTAGATACACTCAAGATAATAAGTACGTTTATGGCAATCGAGTTAGAGCATTTGAAATAACTAAGTTGACAGAAGTTGATTATGAAGAAAAAGAAGTTAAAGAAAATCCCATTCTAAAAGCTAGCGGACAGGGTTGGAATAAGACAGGGATGCACCATATAGATCCCCATCAAATTGAGTCAAATCAATGGCTGGCTTGTGTCGATGGATATCCTGGAAAAATTTCAGTTTTTGGTCTTAAAATTAATTCCGATCTAGGCGTTTTGATTATTGGTTTTTTAACGTCTTTTTATGATGAGCTAGTTCGAGGATGTAACTTACTTAATTTAATCCGACACTAAAAGAAACAAGATGAATATTTTCAAGGAAAAATTAGTTTTAATCGAAGAAATTTGGTATGATGAAGAGCCAAAGAAAAGACCGAATATCGATATAATTCATTACATTGAGCGATCTCAACCCATTAAAGGCATTGAATTTGATGAATTTCACACAATGGTGCTAGATCTGACTAAAGATAGAGAAGAACTTTGGAATAACTTGCGAAAAAATAATCGATATAAGATTAAGCGAGCAGAGGAAAAAGATCCCATTTTATATTCCTATTGGCATCGGGAACGAATTAATGATAATATTCTCAGTAGTTTCTTAGATTTTCATGATCGCTTTAGTGTATCCCAAGGGTTAAAAAAAATTTCAAAAGCTAGAATAAAAAGTTTTGCTAATTCTGGAATTTTAGATCTTTCTCTAGTCAAGTCGCAAGATGGGAATCCTTTAGTTTGGCATGCTCATTGTTGCGTTCGCGATCGAGTTTGTTTTTTCTATGGTGCATCAATTAAAAATCCTAACGATACTGCCTACCAGTCAATGTTAGGGCGAGCCAATCGCTATCATCACTGGCAAGATATATTGAGATTTAAAGATTCGGGAATATCCCTTTACGATTTTGGAGGTTGGTACGCTGGAAATACCGATATAAAGCTCATCAATATTAATAAATTTAAAGAAGAATTTGGGGGAGAAATTATCAAGAATTTCAGGGGTTTTCATGGCATTAGTCTGAAAGGAAAGCTAAGTATCAAATTGTATAAATTATTAAAAAGCTTATCGAAAGAGTAATTTCTTTTTGCATTGCTATTAGAATCTAAGAGAAAGTAAAAAAAATGGCTATAGTTAGAGGCAAATTCTTCTTAAGAGGAGATATCTGGTTTGACGACGGGCCAGAGGAAATACCTAATGTAGATGTACTCTATTATTACTATCAACAGAGACCTCCTTCAATTCCAGGTCTTGAGTTTAATGAAGAATATACTATAGTAATCGATCTTACAAAAGATCGCGATGAACTCTGGAAAACTATAAGTAGAGAGAACAGATATAAAATTAGGCGAGCCGCCGAAAAAGATGAAATTGTCTATGAATTTTGGGAACGTGTCGATCCCGATCTTCTCAATAATTTCTTTGACTTTCATGCTCAATTTACTGCATCTCAAGGTTTAAAAAAACTTGGAAGATCTCGGCTAATAGGATATGCAGATGCGGGGGTTCTAAATGTTTCTCATACAAAGTCGAAAGAAGGAGACCCTTTGAATTGGCATATTTATTATCGGGGTAAAAATCGAGTTTTTATGTTGCATTCGGCATCAATTAGATCCAGTACAAATACTTCCTACAATCAAATGTTAGGGCGAGCGAATCGTTACCATCGCTGGCAGGATCTATTGACCTTCAAAAATTTAGGCATTTTGATTTACGATTTGGGAGGCTGGCAGGCCAAAACGACAGATGAAAAACTCCTAAATATTAATAAGTTTAAAGAGGAGTTCGGTGGAAAAGTTGTCAGAAATTTTAACTGTAGACAAGGCATCACTCTAAAGGGAAAGCTGTTTTTACTCTTGCGAAAGATAGGGCTGTCTCTTCTATATCCCTCTCGTCATAAAACAGACCATGCAACAGTACAAGCCACTAACACTACGCCTTAATTTCTCCTGGAGCTTCATTGGCAATGCTATCTATGCGGCTTGTCAGTGGGGGATGCTAGTAGTGCTTGCGAAGCTCGGTAGCCCGGAGATGGTAGGGCAGTTCACATTAGGGTTGGCGGTTACTGCACCTGTGGTCATGTTTGCAAATCTCCAACTGCGAGATATCCAAGTGACAGACGCTAAATATCAATACCTTTTCGGCGACTACCTCG
>CAYTUO010000058.1:11673-15610 GCA_964441015.1 uncultured Pleurocapsa sp. | reverse complement strand
TAAAATTCCCAAAGCGATCGCGAGTAAAGTTAGGGTCAGAAATGAACTGAGTAATTGCTTGCCAAAATTAATTAATTCCTGCGGATGAGTAAGATCGGGTAATTCTGGTATGCCTTGGGCATTTTCAGACATAGCGTTAATCTCGGTTAATCTATAAATTGAATAGACAGCCATCGCGATTGAGAAGTTGCTAGTAAGTACTCGCACCCAATAAATTATCTATTTTGGATTGAGGATGACATCTGTAGGGAAAGTTTGCTATAATATTGCGTCTGTTCTAAAAATAATCTTAAAATTTCTCATAAGAAATTAACCAGTAATTTGAAGCTTTGATGAATTAAAAATGCAAACAAAGATATTCTATTAACTTAATTTTTAAAAATAAATAGAAAAAAATCATATTATCACCTTAATCTTTTTTTAAAATTATTAAAAACAGCCAGATAAAAACAATCGATTTACTTATTATTTAAACTAAAAAAATAGAGTTTAAAGAAAATGATTTCTACCTTACCTACTCCCGATTCTCTTGCTTTATCTCAAATTCGCTTAGAAATTCGTGCATTACAATCTCAACTAGTGAAATGGCGCAGAAAGTTTCATCAGCGTCCTGAATTGGCTTTTCAAGAGCAATTAACCTCTGAATTTATTTCCCAAAAATTGCAAGCAATGGGAATCAAACATCAAACAGGAATTGCTAAAACAGGAATTGTTGCCATCATTGAGAGCAATTCTCCTGGCCCCGTGTTGGCGATTCGAGCAGATATGGATGCACTGCCGATTCAAGAAGAAAACGAAGTCTCCTATCGTTCCGAACACGATGGGATCATGCACGCCTGCGGACATGACGGACACACCGCGATCGCACTAGGAACAGCTTACTATCTTTCCCAACATCGACAAGACTTCAAGGGAACAGTGAAAATTCTCTTCCAACCCGCAGAAGAAGGGCCAGGCGGCGCTAAACCGATGATTGACGAAGGCGTTCTCAAAAATCCTGATGTCGATGCTATTATTGGACTGCACCTCTGGAATAATCTCCCCCTGGGTACGATAGGCGTTCGCAATGGGGCACTCATGGCCGCCGTCGAATGTTTTCGCGCACGCATTCACGGGAAGGGGGGACATGGTGCAATGCCTCATCAAACCGTCGATTCAATCGTTGTTAGCGCTCAAATTGTCAATGCTCTACAAACAATTGTCGCTCGCAATGTCAATCCCCTGGATTCAGCCGTCGTAACTGTGGGAGAATTTCATTCAGGGAGTGCCTTGAATGTGATTGCCGATAGTGCCAGAATGAGCGGGACAGTGCGCTACTTTAATCTTGCTTTGGAAGCGTATATTGGCAAGCGAATTGAAGAAATTATTGCGGGAGTCTGTCAGAGTCACGGTGCGACTTACGAGTTAGATTACTGGCAACTGTATCCCCCTACGATCAATGATGCTCGCATGGCAGAATTAGTGCGTTCCGTTGCCATAGAAGTGGTAGAAACCCCTGCGGGAGTCGTGCCAGAGTGTCAGACAATGGGAGGGGAAGATATGTCTTTCTTTCTCCAAGAAGTGCCTGGGTGTTATTTCTTTTTGGGTTCCGCTAATCCAGAGAAAGGGTTAGTCTATCCCCATCACCATCCTCGCTTTGATTTTGATGAAACTGCCTTGGCGATGGGAGTGGAAATGTTTGTTCGGTGCGTAGAGAAGTTTTGTGACGCAGTTGAACGGTAGTTAGGAGGGTTTCCTGGATTTAAAGGGTTAATAAAATTTCACGCAGAGGAGGCAGTGCATTGCGGGGGTTCCCCCCGTTGTGCAACTGCCGTCGCGCTCCAGACGCAGAGAGAGCGCGAAGAAAGTTATCTCAAAGAGCGCAGGTTGGGATTAGATCTCAAAAAGTTCTTCGTTGAGAAGTTGTTCTGTTGTCAAGGGACAAGATTGAGGAAAAGTATTTCTGGGTAGTCCAGTTTCTGTTGAAGCTAGTTTACAAGCATTCAAATAACATTCTTCTAGGACTTCCTCAAGATATTTTTTTAGGGAAGGGCTAGTGTTGAGAGATTCGAGTATTCTTAAGCGATGTTCTACAATCGTATATTTCCAACTATTTGAGCGTTTATCGGATTGATGGTTCCATTTGAGCAGATGCATCAGGAGAATTCTTAAGTTGCTCTTTAAGGCATTTTTTTCAGATCTTCCCATGCTTTCTACTTCTTCAATTAGATTCTCGATGTCAACGCGATCGAAAATTCTCTCCTTGAGAAATTGGGCAGTTTCTTCTGTCCAGAGATAAAAGTCTTTTTCGTATAGATTGTTGGGGTTCATCATCTCTGAAGCTGGTGAAGGTAGGCGATCGCTTTGGCGTAATTCGTATTTTGTCCCTGTTGTTGGTACAAAGCTGCTGCTTGCTGACAATCTTCTATCGCTGTTAGGCGATCGCCTAACTCAGCATAACACTGTCCCCGATAGAAATAGGCAGTCGCATGGGTTGGCATCGTCTCAATCAGTTGGTTCAAATCTTCGATCGCTTTTTGAGAATCACCTAAATTGATGTAAGTTCTAGCTCGATTGTAAAGTGCCCCAGTATGGTTGCGATCGATCTCAATCGCGCGATTAAAATCTTCTAGGGCAGCTTGAAATGCTTGCTCTTCTAGCTTGATTGCGCCTTGCTTATTCCACTCGCTGGCCTCCCTATGCCAGAAGTGCTTTTGACATACCCGGCAAGCTTCCCTTTCCCAATCTGTTTGGGGATTTTGGCAAGCAGGATGATAGCGTAACCTGTTGCAGCAGACTTGCAACGCACTCCGCCAACCACCGCCTCGCCATAAATAGATTGTCCCGTTTAAACTACCACTGACAATAATTTGCCCATCTGGACTAAAGGCGACTGACGTGATTTCACTTTTCTGAATTTCAAACGGTTGAGCGATGGGATTGCCTTGCCGATCCCACAACCGTACTGTCCCATCACCCCCTCCACTCACAATTGTCTGTCCGTCAGGACTGAAGGCGACTGACGTGACGTAATTGTCGTGACCGACAAAGGGTTGACCGATAGGATTGCCTTGCCGATCCCACAACCGTACCGTCCCGTCACCTCCTCCACTCACGATTATCTGTCCGTCAGGACTAAAAGCGACTGAATTGACTCGTTCCTGATGGCCGACAAAGGGTTGAGCGATAGAATTGCCTTGCAAATCCCACAGACGAATGGTTTTGTCCCAACTCCCACTCGCTACTAGCTGTCCGTCGGGACTAAAGGCAACTGAAGTCACATCCCCTTCATGGCCGACAAAGGGTTGAGCGATGGGATTGCCATAGAGATCCCACAAGCGCACTGTCTTATCCCAACTTCCGCTAGCAATTATCTGTCCGTCGGGACTAAAAGTCACTGAAGTCACCTCGCCCGCATGACCCCGAAATGGTTCGCCGATGGGGTTGCCTTGCCGCTCCCACAATCTTACCGTTCCATCGCCACCTCCGCTAGCCATTGTCTGTCCGTCTCGACTAAAAGCGACTGACCAAAGGGAAACGTCGTGGCCCTTGAAGGGTTGTGCGATCGCGTTGCCTTGAAGATCCCATAGGCGCACGGTTTTGTCGGTACTACCGCTAACCAACATCTGTCCATCCCGACTAAAGACCACTGAACGGACGGAACTTTTATGTCCTCGCAAGGGTTGACCGATAGAATTGCCTTGGCGATCCCACAATCGAATAGTTTTGTCGCTGCTGCTGCTGACAATGTATTTCCCCTTGGGATCGAACGCGATCGCAATGACATAATCTTCATGGCCGCGAAAAGGTCGTCCCATCGCTTTTCCTTGGAGATCCCACAATCTGACTGTCGTGTCCCAACTTCCGCTAGCTATTGCCTGTCCGTCTCGACTAAAAGCAATGGTCGCTACTTTATCTTCATGACCGCGAAACGGTTGAGTGATAGAGTTTCCTTGCC
>CAYTUO010000058.1:0-11573 GCA_964441015.1 uncultured Pleurocapsa sp. | reverse complement strand
AGTCCCACAATCGAACGGTTCCATCTCCTCCCCCACTGGCGATCGCTTCTCCATCGGGACTAAAGGCCACTGAGGTCACATCTCCTTCATGACCCCGAAACGGTTGAGCGATAGAGTTTCCTTGCCAGTCCCACAATCGAACGGTTCCATCTCCTCCCCCACTGGCGATCGCTTCTCCATCAGGACTAAAGGCCACTGAGGTCACATCTCCTTCATGACCCCGAAACGGTTGACCGATAGAATTGCCATACAGATCCCACAATCGCACTGTCCTATCCCAACTGCCACTGGCGATTATCTGTCCGTCAGGACTGAGTGCCACTGCATTAACTCTATCTTCATGTCCTTGCAAAACATTTTGCTCTTTGGCGATTTCCATCGCACGGTTTAAGCTAGTCTGAACGCCAGGGAGAATCTGCTGCGGCAATTTCTCCAAATTTTCACCCATCGTCTGAATTGCCAACAGTAAACCTTCTAGCGGTCGAACGGGTAATATATTCTGTATTCTCGCTGCTTGCTCTCTTAGCTTAGCTTCAGCGAGCGAGCGATTTAACTCCTGAATCTGTTTTTCTTTGACTCTGAGCAAGCGATTTTGCCAAGCAATACTTTCTTCAAGAAATCGATTTTCCTCGTCCCTTAACTCCCCTACAACTAAATCAAAAATTTGAGTGTCTCTCAGTTCGCAAGCTTTCTCTAATTTAGAACCCTGCCAAAGTTTGATTATGGCTCGTTCAGGATCTTCTTGACCTAGCATTTGCCAAGATTTTACCGCTTCAGTGAGTTGTTTTTTTAGGGCAATTGCTTGACTAGCTTCTTCAATCCAATCCTTTAAGGTTTTCCAGGCGCTGAGTAAGACTTCATGGACAATTTCTAGGGTTTCTGTAGAGCGATCACTTATCAATAAATGATTATCAATAAGTTTATTAATCATCGCTTTGCTTAGCTCTTCATTGAATTCAGATAGTTTTTTTCTTTGACAAACTGCTATTGGAAATAATCCTGATTTTTGCGGTTCAACAAACTTGACTAACTGTAAAAAAATTCTTTTTGTGGTTACCTGTTCTGTTGTTGATAGACTGTTATAAAGTTGATTTGATTGGTTATTGAGTGCCGCTTGAATACCTCCTAATTGTTGATAAGTACTTAACTTCAAAGTTCGTTGGTTCAGATCTTCGCTTTGCCACAGTAGGTCAAGTGTATACTGTAATAAAGGTAAAAAGTTTGTTTGTTCTTGAACGTCTTGGAGAATTTTTTCTACTAATGCTTCTTCAAAAACGACTCCATGTCGAGCAGCAGGTTGCTTGATCGCCAGACGCAGATCGTAAGGATTCATATTGGCGATCGCCTGAGTATTGTTTTGGGCAAATGTAATATCCGCAAGTCGAGGATTGGCACTTAATCTATCTAAGAAATAAGTTCGCATTGCCAGGATAATTTTAAATTTTACGGTTTTATCAGATGAAGCATTGAGGTAGTTATAGAGATGAATTAACGCATCAATAAATCTCTGACTCTTTTTCGGTTCGCTAATGGTAAAAAGTTCTTCAAAATCATCGATGAAAATTAGCCAATAACTTCTATCATTCTTGAGTTGTAATGCTTGAGCCAGATTAGTCAGAGCATTAACCTCTTCTTGAAGGAGAATTTCAGCCTCTTTGCGATCGCAGTTTTTTTCTAAAAAAGCATTAGATAAAGACAAAAAGGGATTGCGATCTGGTTTACAAATAATTTCAGTAAAATTGGCAACGAGGTTTTCTCGAATTTGAGGAATTAAGCCTGCTTGGATCGAGGAGGATTTGCCACTACCTGACGATCCTAAAAGTAAAATCAAATTTTTTTTACATAAATCTTTGAGCAAACGAAGAATTAATTCATCTCGTCCTAAAAAATACTCCCGCTCTTCAGCCGTAAATGGTTTTAATCCTTTATAGGGAGAAGTTGCCATTAAAGGTTTGTGTTTAATTTCGCGATCGGAGCCATCTATAATCGTTGTTGGCGAAAAGTTAAAGATATTATCTCCATCGCTTAAGGGAACCGTTGAGTTTTGAGACTGGGAGTTGGGAGACTTCCGATCCATAGTTAGCTTTAGTATCAGTTGTCAATAATTAACTTTAAAACACCGACTTTAAAAATAACAAGTGTAAACGTTTAACTTTTACAAGTTGCGACATAAATCAAAGGTATCTCAATTGAAAAAAGGATTGCAACAGAGAGAAACTTGGAAAAATCCACAATAAAAATAGCGATCGCCCTGAAAAACCAATCGCCGAGATCTTGGCTATGATGGGAGATAGTACAGGTAAAACTACAAAATACTGTAGCGCTTACTCCCAATTGTTATGGCAGTCAAAAAGAAATTCTCTAGCTTTCAAGAACTGTTGACCAACTCGGATGTCCCCGTCTTAGTTGATTTTTATGCAACTTGGTGCGGGCCTTGTCAGATAATGGCTCCTATTTTAGAGCAAGTGGGAGCACAGATGAAAAATCGACTTCAGGTCGTCAAAATTGACACAGATAAGTATCCTGGGCTAGCATCTCAGTATCAGATTCACGCTCTACCAACCATAGTCTTGTTCAAAAACGGCCAGCCTGTAGACCGCATCGAAGGGGTAATGGTAGCTCCCCAGTTAATTCAACATTTACAAACATTGCTCTAAAGACGTGCTGATGCCCAGAGCATAGTAGGGAGCGTTAAAAAACCGAGCAAAGTTGAGACTACGATGGTTCGCGCTACTCGACTGGCATCGCCGCCAAACTCAGTCACTAAAACTACGGTATTGACTGCCGCAGGCATGGCGCTTTGCAAGATCAAGACCTGAATATCTAATCCTTTCAGGTGTAAAGCCAGACCAACAGCATAGGCGATCGCAGGCGCTAAGAGCAAACGAATTCCTGTGGCAAAGAGTTCGTATTTTCCCAAGCGAAACTGAGTGCTAGCCAGTTGCATTCCCAGAAGCAGGAGCGCAATAGGGATCGCTGCCCTTCCTAACTCTTCCATCCCGCGAGCAATGGGCAATGGTAGCTCTATTCCTAGCCAACGCAAACCTAAACTGCCTAGCATTGCCCAGATCAGAGGAAGTCTGAGCGTTAAGCGGATGCCAAAACCGATGCCGTTGCCTTGTAGTAGCGCGGGAGCGACCCCAAACATGAGGATACTAGAACCGATGGTATAAACAATTGCCCTTTCTAGTCCTGCTGCTCCCAAGGCAAAATCAATCAAAGGGAGTCCCAAATTGCCGCTATTGGGAAAAAGGGTGGTCGCCATGAGGCTTTTTTTCAGAGAAGGCGATAAATTGAAACTTTGGCTAAGTCCCCAAACGATCGCATACAGCAGCACAGAGATAATCGCAAAACCGACTAGCAACCCCACACAACTTTGAACCGAGAGAGTTGTCCGGTACAAGCCATCTGCCACTAAAGCGGGTGCGAGGATGTATATGCCAAGTTGGGAAAGGGTTTGAGGGTCTAGGGATAACTTTCGACCAGCAAATAAGCCGATCGCAACAATCAAGCCAACAGTGATGATGGCAGGCAAAAGAGCGGTCATCTATATATTTAACTCTTTTTTTGCTTTTGTTAATTATGCAAAATCGCTCAAATTTTATAAATTAAGGCGATCGCACCGACAAGACAACGGTTGATCGCCTTTAGCTGATTTAAGCAGCAACAGCCTCTTGGTAAGGGGCAAACATCTTCTTGGCGGCTCCGCAGATCGGACAGCACCAATCGTCGGGAATGGCTTCAAAAGGCGTTCCAGGGGCGATACCAGAATCGGGATCGCCCTCTACTGGGTCATAAATCATCGAACACTGACGGCAGATCCATTTCTGGGTGGCAGGATTGCCGCTAGCAGTTTTCGCGGGAGGAGCAACTCCGTCGAGGGATTGAAGGGCCTCGGAGTACTGACGTGCGTGATGGTTTTCGATGTGAGTCAGCAGACCGAAGTTATGAGCCGCCTTACGGAAAATTCCGGCGTGTTCGCGCGATTCTGCCTGTTGTTGTTCAAATTCTACTACGGCTGCACTATCGCGATCGCTACGGGCTTCTGCCGCAAAGTTGGGATACATCGTAGTGTATTCATAGGTTTCTCCCTCGATCGCCAATTCCAGACAACGGGCCGCGATCGCTTTCTTTTCTTCTTCGGTTAGCGAAGCAGCGTCTTTTACTGCTAGTTCGGGATGGATTAACCGGAAATGAGCGAAGGCGTGTTCGGTTTCCTGATTTGCCGTCTCTCGAAACAGTTTAGAGAGTTCTGGCATTCCTAACTGGCGAGTCACCTCTGCAAAAAACAGATACTTGCGATTCGCCATCGACTCTCCAGCAAAGGCTTCAGCGAGATTTTTAGCGGTGTTTGCGTTTGAAAGATCCATAAAGTTTCCTTACATCTGCCTATCGCAGCACGGGGAGACAACGATTTGCATTTTAGCCTAAAGCGAAAAGTTGCATTTAGAAAGGGTAATTTAAATTTCACGCTCCAGGTGCCTAAGCAAAGGTTGACGATCCCAAATCGGGGGGAATATCTTGCCAACGTCCTGATCCAACGGCGCGGACGGCCTCAGACAGATTAACATCTCCCGTATAAATGGCACGCCCTACAATAACCCCTGTCACGCCTACGGGTTCAAGGGATAATAAACTCAGTAAATCGGTTAAGGAACTAATCCCGCCAGAAGCAATAACGGGAATCTCGACGGCGGTTGCTAGTTCTCTGAGCGCTTCTTGGTTGGGCCCCGTTAGCGTCCCGTCCCGATAAATATCGGTATAGATAATTGCTGCTACTCCCTGTTGGGCCATTTGTTGGGCGAGTTCGGTAGCATTGACTTCTGAAGTCTCTAACCATCCCCGCGTCGCTACTTTGCCGTTACGAGCATCAATGCCTGCGACGATCTTGCCTGGAAATTCTGTAGACAGATGAGTCACTAACTGAGGATTTTCTACCGCGACAGTCCCTAAAATAACGCGATCAACTCCCAGGTTGAGTAGCTGACTGACACTAGCGCGATCGCGCAATCCTCCTCCGACTTGTACCGGAACGGATACGGCTGTGACAATCGCTTCAATCGCCTCTAAATTGGTGGGTTTCCCTTGTTTAGCACCGTCTAAATCGACTACGTGCAGTCGCGTTGCCCCTTGCTCTACCCACTGCCTAGCAACTTCGACGGGGTTTTCGTTAAAGACTTGCGATCGCGCGTAATCTCCCTGATACAAGCGCACGCATTTTCCGTCTAGTAGATCGATCGCTGGAATGACTTCCATCAATTATTTCCCAGTTAATTTAGCTGTCCATCATTATTATCAAGGATCGAATTAACCTTTGATTCCCTTAAAGCGTTCTTTTGCTGACTGAAACGCCTCTTGCATCGCGGCTTGAATTTTCTTGGGATCGGGTTTTTTCCCGCCCATTAAGTCCCCAAAATACACGCAAGCGCCTTCTCCTAGCGCCCAGGTATAAGCAGCAGCCCAAGAAGCCGCGATCGCGCTCCCAAAACCGGGTATAAATTTAATTAACTCCCGTCCGATTGCCTGTGCCAAGAACCCACCTGCGATCGCGCTAGCAACCCCTCCTGCTTGGGAAAACGTCAGGGTTTGTCCGTATAATTGCCCCAACAAACCCACCATTGAAACTTGCAAAGCAGTCAGTACCGGCATTGTAGCCAGTGGGAGGGGAACTGCTGCCAGTGTAGCTGCCGCGATCGCAAATGACAAAATATAACGCCGTCCGACATCTCGGTAGAGGTTGCCAATGGGTTCGCCAGCTTCTTCATCCAATAACTGATGGATCGCGCGAGCTTCTGCTTGGGGGAGTAATTCCGCTAGCGTATCCCTCAACGCCTCTAAGCCATAGAATACCGGATTGTAGCCATCTTCTTCTAAGGTAAAGTCGATGAGGACGGCGCGATCAGACAGTCCGGCAAAAGCTTGCTGCAATGCAGTAAAGGCTCGATTGACTTCCTCAAAATCGGGTGGATAGACAGGATGATCGGCAGTCGCGGCAGGGTAAATCTCATGCAAGCAAGTTACCGCTAGCAGACAGGGAATATGGGGATACTGTTGGCGCAGTTGGCGAGCAATTTGTTGCAGTGTAGCGATCGCAAAATCATTGATTTTAACCGTCAGAATGAGAACTCTAGCACCACGGCTTTCCTGTTTGAGATCGCCTACCAATTCCTGAATAATCGCCTGAGTCTCTTGGTTCACATCACCCAGCCCCACCGTATCTGTAAAAATCAACAACGGCAGATCGCTCGAAGGATAGGCATAGCGTTCGGTGTGTTGGGTGTGGGGACGAAATCCCTGTCCTACGATTTGAGCCGAAACTCCTGTCAATCCTCGCACAATCGAACTTTTTCCCGCTTGGGGCTTACCGATAAAAAAGGCTTCTGTCGTCGGCAGTTGTGCCCGAACCGTCTCCAAAATTTCTGCAACTTGAGCTTCGCTAACGCTAAACCACTTGACAACCGTCTGTGCGACTTGCTCTACGGGTAAGAGTTCCATCAATCGGGCTGTTGCACTGTTCCAGGCACCAACAAGGCGGTTTGTCCAGGAATCCTCTACCGACCCATTTCCTCTACCATTCGTCGGCGCTTCACTAGACTGCTGAGAGTTTGCCGATCGCGAGTCAGCATCGCGTTGCTCAGTCATGGACATCAAAACGAGAGATAGCTCTAGACCAACTCCAGTCTAGCATTCAGCATAAATAAACTACTTTAGATTAGATTTTACTCTTTTGAATTTTGAATTTTGAATTCCCTATCTACGCCATATTGGTTTCAATTGCCCAACGTGCCAACTCTGTTCGATTCTTCAGATTCGTTTTGTTAAGCATATTAGAAACGTGACTTTCAATGGTTCTCTGGCTGACGTTTAGCTTGTCGGCAATGTCTTTATTGGCCATTCCCTGGGCTAATAACTGAACGACTTTCAACTCGGTAGGGGTCAACTCCACATTTTGCGGAACCTGAATTTTTGGAGGTTCGTTAGTTTTTGGCGTTTGTTTGAGCAAACGTTTAGCCTGCTTGAGAGAGGATTCTACTTGGGCGACAAGTTCTTCTGGTTCAAAGGGCTTAACCATATATACGTCAGCCCCAGTGCTGAGTCCTCTAACGCGGTCTTGACTTTGACCCTTGGCTGAAAGGAACATGAAGGGAATCCAGTTAGTGCGAGGATCTTGCCTGACCTTTTCTACCAAGGCATAGCCATCCATCTCTGGCATCATCACGTCGCATATAATCATGTCAGGAACTTGGCTTTCCAAAATCTCTAAGGCTTCTCGACCATTTTCGGCTGTCATGACTTCATAGCCCTGAAACTCTAGATAGTCCTTGACCAATAAAATTAGATTGGGGTCATCATCTACCAGCAGCAGTTTCTTGCTATCTTTTTGAGAGTTGTCTTTCATGGGCGATCCTTGCTAGGCCAGAGTTAATTCACAAATTTCGGGGTTGTGGGTTTTCTTTTCATCCGTCGAGCGGCTATAGTGCTAACAATTATGTTAGTTTAATCTAAAAAATTTGGGACTTTAATCCCTATGAAAGTTTTTTATCGGCTTTGCATGGCTGTTTTTTGGCAGCGATCGCAATAATTCTTAAGTTTCTTCAATTTCCTTGCCGTTAATGTTGGATATTGGTGCTGTTTCTGGCAAAGAATGAGTTAGGAAAGCATATTCTTCCACGACTTTATTGCCAATTAGATGTTCCTGAATAATCCGTTCGATCACTTCTGGGGTAGCATTACGATACCAAACCCCGTCAGGATACACTAACAGAACTGGCCCCGCCGTACAAACGCGCAGGCAGTTGGCTTTGGTGCGGAAAATGCAACTAGGATTAGCTTCTGTAGGTTTGTCGAGTCCCAGTTCTTTTAAGCGACGTTTTAAATATTCCCACGCTTCTAAACCAGCTTCTTTTGTGCAACAGGCAGGTTTGGTTTGATCGGCGCAAATAAAGATATGTCGCTGAATTTGTCTAAGTCCTAGATTTTTTACGCTCTCGCTCAAGGGATCTTTTTTGGCTTCTGACGTAATCTTTTGTTCTTCTTGACTAGGTGAAATTACGGTTGCTTGGTCGCTCATAAATTTGGAAGATAGAATAAATTACTATCTTTTTAGTATTCTAATCGTAAAATTCTAATCCGACCCTATCATCTCTAAAAATTGTTGTTCTGTCAGTTGGAAAATCCCCAACTCTTGACCCTTTTCTAGCTTAGAACCTGCCTCTTGTCCTACTAATAAGTAATCTGTCTTAGAACTCACTGAACTGGTTACTTTTCCCCCTGCTTTTTCGATTAAATCTTTAGCTTCATTGCGTTTTAAAGTAGGAAGCGTTCCAGTAATCACAAAAGTTTTTCCTGCTAAAGCCGTTGTTTTTGGAGTCGATCTATCTTCTTGAGATGAAGAAGTAGCAAACTGTAAACCTGCCGCTTGCAATCGCTGAATTAAGGTTTGATTGGCAGGAATTTTAAACCAATCATGAACCGATTCGGCAATCTCTGCACCGATGCCGTAAACAGATTCTAAAGAAGTAACAGAAGCTTGGGATAATTGTTCGACAGAGGGAAAATTATCGGCTAATAATTTAGCAGTGACGCTACCAACATAACGAATGCCCAAACCATAAAGAACTCTCGACCAAGATTGCGTTTTACTTCCTGCGATCGCCTTCATTAAATTCTCAGCCGATTTCTTCCCCATTCTTTCTAAAGAAGCAATTTGTTCGGTCGTTAAATAATAGAGATCGGCAATCGATTTCACCAATCCCTTTTCAATCAATAAAATCACAATTTTTTCCCCTAATCCCCGAATATCTAAGGCATCGCGAGAAGTCCAATGCACCACGCTACCCCGTAAAATAGCAGGACAAGAACTATTGACGCAGCGTATGACCGCTTCGCCAACGGGATGCACTAATTCTGAACCGCATTCAGGACACCTGCTTGGCATTTGGAAGGGTTGGGTACTGGGGGGACGCAATTCGTGCATGACGCGGACGACTTCAGGGATAATTTCCCCCGCTTTGCGGATAATGACGGTATCGCCGACGCGGATATCTAATTGGGCAATGCGATCGCTATTATGTAAAGTAGCTTTCTGTACGATTGTCCCCGCCAGGTGAACGGGTTCCATAATGGCCAGTGGCGTAACTGCACCCGTGCGTCCTACATTGACGGCAATCTCTTTTACAATAGTGGGGGCTTCTTCGGCGGGATATTTCAGCGCGATCGCCCAACGGGGAAACTTTTGCGTAAAACCGAGTTGTTCTTGGAGTTGAAAGTCATTCAGCTTAACGACGACTCCATCTGTCATGTAGGGTAAATTCTTTCTTCCCGTTTCCCAATATTGGCAATAATCTGCGACTTCTGAGAAAGATTGACAAAGCTTGCGATTGGGATTGACGACAAATCCCATCTGTTTGAGGAATTCTAGTGCTTCCCACTGGGATTTTAGAGGGTTATTGTTGGGGAGGTGTAGGGTATAGGCAAAAAAACCCAAGCGTCGCTTATCGACTATTTTGGGATCTAATTGTCGCAGGGTTCCAGCAGCAGCATTGCGAGGGTTAGCGAATAAAGGTTCTCCTGCTTGTTCTCGTTCTTGATTAATTCTGTCAAATTCATCCAAAGGTAAAAAAGCTTCTCCCCTGACTTCTACAATCGGTAGCGACGTTTCTAGGTTCAAACGCAAGGGGATAGAACGAATGGTACGAATATTTTGGGTAATCTCTTCTCCTGTCACGCCATCTCCCCGCGTCACTCCTCGCACGAGTACCCCATTCTCATAGGTCAATGCTAGAGCATTCCCATCGATTTTCAACTCGCAGACGTATTCAAATTGTTGGACATCGGGGACTATACGCTGCCATCGTTCCTGCCATTTAGCCAGTTCGTCTAGACTAAAAGCATTTTCTAAGCTGTAGAGTGGGATGTTGTGTCGGACAGAAACAAATTGAGAGGCAGGCCTGTCTCCTACTCGCTGAGTCGGACTGTCGGGAGTAATAAGTTGGGGATATTGAGTTTCTAGATCTCGTAATTCTCGATACAGTTGGTCGTAAACTGAGTCCTCCATAATGGGAGCGTCGAGAACGTAATAGGCATAATTTGCCTTTAACAGTTGCTGTCTGAGTTGTTCGACTCGCTGTTGGATTTCTGGCGTTGCGGGTGTCACTGTATTTCAGAACGATCGCGTCTGGAATAGTATATTGCTACTTTTCCTAATCTAGTTAGCTTTCCAGTAACCAGTGTTCAAATTTTGTCAGTAATTCAATTTCCTCCCAGTTTATCCCAAAAGATAATCTTAGCTCTTCTAATGTTTTATTGTAGTAAAGCCTAAAATCTATTTGGTTAAGATTTGGAGATTTTAGACTTAACTTTCTCCCATAGAGAAAACCCAGATCGAAAATTTTAAGATGTTGTTGGTTAAATTTGTAGGGAGCAGGATAAAGAAATCTGGCAAAAAATTTAAAAATTAGTAGATGAACCCAATTAGTTTTTGGATCATTTCCCATCGTAAATCCAATAACAAATGCTTCATCTTGCGGACTCACATCACGATTGAGGAGGAGATGAAGGCAGTCGTGATTGTCTAGACTAATCTTTCCTGGCAAGGCTATCGGGCTTTTAGGGTTTTCTATTAGTTGTATTATCCAAGGAATATTGCTTTGTTTATCGAGGTTGAAGAATTTTTCTCCTAAGAGAGTTTCGAGCATTTTTGGGAAAGAGGGAATTTCTACTGATTGATAATCCATCGGTAAACTCCTAAACAATCAACGAAAATAAACAAAGAAGCCGAGTAAATCATCAAGCTTTTATCTTTAGTTAAACAGCTAGATATCAGTAACTGCATTGAGCTAAAAGCTAGCAAGAGAAATCCATATTTACTGATAGAAGAGAGATTTGAAGCCAGAATTATGCCTCCGCTTAAAGCAAAGCTGCTACTGGAGTAGCGCAAGATATTGGCAATTTTCATCGGATTCACAAGAGTCTAAAGGGACAAAGTCCTAATTGAGAGAATTCAATTCACAAGCTTTTTCTCTGTACAGAAATATTTAAATTTAAAAATCCTAGAAAAGCTGCGATCAGAATCACAGAGAAACTATGACAGTGAGCGCTGCCATCAAATAAAAATCAATTCCAAGAAAATCTTAAAGTTTGAGTAAAATCTACTAGATAGACTTTTATTTTCAATATAATTCAGTGTTTTCCCTGAATCAAGGCTAATCTAGCCTAGTTATTATAGTTAGAATAAGAGAAATTTCATATCAGAGCATTAGAAAAGATGATTTCTAAGTCTATCGCTTTTAGTTTTAGATCTAGAGAACTGGAAGCAATACTGAATTTAATTAGTCGAAAACAACTAACAGGATACTGGAAAATTCAATTTGATGATAACCAAGACATAGATGCCACAAGTCTTTGGTATCTCTATCTTTCGAGAGGACGAGTTGTGTTTTCCGATTTTCAGCCACTTAGTTGGTCGAGCGTATTAGAAACTTTAAAGCGTTACATACCTCGTTTAAGAAGTCGCAAGGCTCAGGAAGAAATAGAAGCGATCGAGCAACAAGTAAACCTAAAGACGGATGCCT
>CAYTUO010000057.1:0-15638 GCA_964441015.1 uncultured Pleurocapsa sp. | reverse complement strand
TTATTACACTGGCATTTACCTAATAGTTTAGCATAATATCTCCTGAAGAACCTGATTTCTGCTGATTTCATCATTGCTTAAATTTATACTTATCCTCTTCTAAGGGAATAAGGGGATAGAAACTGCTGCAAGATTTTTGAAAATAAATTTCTGGTTCGTGAATTTTTCACGAACCATTTTTGTTCAATGCTTCTTGTAGTCTATATTAGAAAATATACAACATGACAATCCTAGTATGTTTATAAAGGAAATAGCTTTGCAACAAGCCAATTAATTAGCAAGCGATCGAGGTTAAAACAATGGCTCAATCATCTTCTAATAAAATTAAACGTCGAGGCAGAATCTTTCCTGAAATTCAATGGTCTCCAGAAAAATTAGCCAGACATAAAGCTGAACGAGAAGAGCTTTTTCAGCGTTGTCAAACAATTTTTGAGCGCATTCGTCCTGACTTGATTGAAAAATACTATGGATGGTACATGGCGATTGAACCCAATAGCGGCAATTATTTTATTGATGCAGACAAAGATATGGCTCGTAAAAAAGCGAGAGAAAAGTATCCAAATACTATCACTTGTATGTTCTGTATCAATGAGACAGGAGCCTGTGGAAGAATATGATCCAGGGGCAATTTGGCAGTAAAGGGGAGCTATTTTTTGAAATTGATTTAATTTCGTCAGATGGCTTATTCCTTACTGTTGACGCAATTCTGGATACAGGTTTTACAGGTTTTCTTGCTATTAATCGACAAGATGTAGATAGTCTCACTTGGTCTTTTATTGATCGAGAAGTATTGCGAACTGCACAAGGAGAAAGTTTGTTTGATATCTATACAGGAAGAGTGCTATTAAATGGACAAGAGTTTGAGATTCCTGTCTATGTTGGAGAACAAATCACAGAAATTTTATTAGGTTCGCAGTGGTTGTTGACATTCTCATTAGTAGCCAAGTTTCAAGAAGGATTGCTGACGTTAGGCTAAAGAAATAACGAGCGAGTTTTCTTACCAAAGGTAACCTTAATGAATCGATCTGATTCGTCATCAGTATTGATCTTTCAAACCCTAGATAAATTGCGCCAGCTAACTCAAGTTGACGTACAAAATTTATGGCATTATTCGTCAGAAGATTTATCTATTGATTCAACAAACTTTTTAGATTTGCAAATAGCCAAACTCAGCGAGAAAGGATATATTTGCTGGCCGAAAGGTCGCCAAGTACAATGGTTAGCACAGCGATTTATTATTCCCAATGATTTACAAAGCTATCCATTAGAAGGACTAGAATTACGACTCGTCTTAACTTGGTGGGCGGAAAAAGCAGAAATTTTTGTTAATGGAAAGTTAATTCAAGAAGGGGATTTATTTGATTCTTCTGTACGAATTCTCCTCACCCCTTCAGCAATACCAGGAGAAGAAATTACTGTCGTCTTGCGGTTAGTCAGTCCAGGAAACGATATAGGTGCATTGATGCGATCGCACTTAGTCTACGAAAGACAAGCAGAATCTTCAATCCAAAATCCTATAGATCCCGGTTTTATGGCTGATGAACTAACAGTACTATACAAGTATTTAGAAGCGTTTGAACCGGAAAAAATAGACTCTTTCGCAACAGCGATTGAACAAATTGACTGGAATATTATCTCAGATGCTCCCAAATTTGATCGCTCCCTCCTAACCCTACGCCAAACCCTTCAACCCCTCGCCATCAATATCAAACAACGCTGCTTTCATTTACTCGGTCATGCTCATCTTGACATGGCATGGTTGTGGCCAGTGAGCGAAACCTGGGATGCAGCACAACGGACTTTTGCATCTGTTCTCAACTTGCAAAAAGATTTCCCCGAACTCACATTTTGCCATACTAGCCCTGCTCTCTATGCTTGGATAGAAAAACATCGTCCTGACCTTTTCAGTGCCATTCAAGAGGCAGCTAGAGCAAAATCCTGGGAAGTTTTGGGGGGGATGTGGATCGAACCGGAAGTCAATATTATTTCTGGAGAATCTCTCGTTCGTCAACTTCTCTACGGTCAACGCTACATCAAAGAAAAATTTGGTGCAATTACTCAGGTTGCTTGGTTACCCGATAGTTTTGGATTTTCTTGGCAATTACCGCAAATTTTTAAACAAAGTGGAATTGAATATTTTGTTACGGGAAAATTGCACTGGAATGACACGACGAAGTTTCCTCATGGTGTTTTTTGCTGGCAATCTCCCGACGGGACTCAGTTATTAACCCTGATGTCTCCTCCCAATGTAGCAGGAGTGATGGATACTAATCCGATTGTCATGACTAATTATGCTATTGATTGGGAACGTCAAACGGGATTAAAAGATGCTTTTTGGCTTCCTGGCGTAGGCGATCATGGCGGTGGCCCCAGTCGAGATATGTTAGAAGTAGAAGAACGCTGGCAAAAATCGCCCTTTTTTCCTCAGATAAAATTTACGACAGCGATTGAATACTTAGAACATATTAGTCATCTTAATCAAGAGACGAAGCAACAAACAACCCCAAAAGAAAGAAAAGTTTCTCAGTCACCTATCACTAATCACCGCTCATTATTTACCATTTGGAACGACGAATTATATCTAGAATTTCATCGAGGTTGCTATACGACTCATGCCGAGCAAAAATTATTTAATCGTCGTTGCGAAGGACTATTATATCAAGCAGAACTTTGGGCATCTCTAGCAACGGTTATTGTGGGTCAAGCTTATCCTAAAACTGACTTAGAAGAGGCTTGGAAAAAAGTCCTTTTTAATCAATTTCACGATATTCTTCCAGGAACATCTATTCCAGAAGTTTTTGTTGAAGCTAATCGAGATTGGCAGGAAGTAGAACAAGTTGGGAAGAAAATATTAGATGAATCATTGAGTGCGATCGCGTCCCAAATTATCTTACCCTTATCTCCTCACCCAGACGCTCAACCTCTCATCATTTTTAACTCCCTCAACTGGAAACGTTCTGAAGTTGTTGCTTTTTCTGTTCCTTCAGGTAACTGGGGAATTTACAATCTCGAAGGACAAAAAATCCCCTCTCAATTATCAACAGATGGTCAACTTCTTTTTCTAGCAAAAGATATTCCCTCTGTCGGTTATCGCCTCTTCTGGTTGTGTCCGAGTCAGGAGTCAGGAGTCGTAGAGACGTTGCAGTGCAACGTCCCTACAGACGTTCAGGAATCAGGAGTTCAGAAGTTCAGGAGTTCAGGAAAAAATTATCTTTTAGAAAATGAGAATTTGAGAGTAATTATTAACCCCGAAACGGGAGACTTAGACAGTATTTTTGATAAGACTCATCAACGTGAAATCGTCAAAGATGCAGGAAACCAACTACAAGCGTTTGCGGACAAAGATCAATATTGGGATGCTTGGAATATCGATCCTAACTATACACAACATCCCTTACCCCCTACAAAATTAAAATCGATTCAATATTTAGAAAAAGGCCCTATACAATGGCGAGTCAGGGTGATCAAACAACTCAATAACTCAGAATTTCGTCAGGATTACATTCTTCATACTAATTCGCCAATTCTCAAGATAGCTACAACAGTAGATTGGCAAGAAACTCATGTTATCGTCAAAGCAGCATTTCCCTTAAATCTAGAAAGTGATTTTGCTACCTACGAGATTCCTTGTGGCGCTATTCAACGTCCTACTTGTCCGCAAACGCCAGCAGAAAAAGCAAAATGGGAGGTTTATGGGCTTCGTTGGGCAGATTTAACCGATTTTTCGGGCGAATACGGCGTAAGTCTTCTCAATGATAGTAAATACGGTTATGATAGTCAACGCGATCGCTTGCGTCTGACTTTGCTTCGCAGTCCTCAATGGCCAGATCCTAGCGCAGATCGAGGAATTCATCAGTTTACCTATGCTATCTATCCTCATCAAGGAAGTTGGCAAGCAGCAAGAACAGTTCGTTACGGATATGAATTGAATGTTCCGCTAATAGTCTTTTCTAGTGACAGGAATGAAGGGGAAAAAACTCAATCTTTGCCTGATGCGAGTCAGTTATTAAATGTCAGTGCAGATAAGCTCATCTTGATGGCATTAAAACAGTCTGAAGATGACACAAATGCTTGGATTTTGCGCTGCTATGAATGTTATGGGGAAGCGGTAGAGTTTGTCTTAGAAAGCGAGTTAAAATGGGCGATCGCAAATTCTGTCGATCTATTAGAACAGCCTAGAGAAGAAATATCCAGAATCGAGCCGTGGAAAATTGTTAGTTTTAAGTTATACCTCTCAAAAGAACGCGATCGCAATGAGTAAAACATATCATTAATATCAGTTTTTTTGCTACCAGATTTCTGCCTTAAAGTCAAACCAGTTCTAGCTTTAAAGAAGGCATTAAACGTTGCAAATTTTTTAATGATTTTGCTTGCCAGGGAATTTTCTCAGATCCCATCACAATCATTTGAATATTCTTTTTCTTACGCACGTTGATTGTAAACTTTGAGATGGCATTAATCCCAGAGCTATTGAGAAATTCTAGACTGAGCAGATTGAGAGTAATTGTTGTTGGTTCTTGCTCTATTATTTCATTAAGCAACTGCTCGATTGGGGCATACTCTTCTATTCCGCAGAGACGAAGAGAACCCTGAAAAAAAGCTGTTGCAGTTGTGACATCATACCAAATTCTATAAGTTTCTGCCTTAATTTCCATCACATCAAATCGGTTTATTTATCTCTAGCGGGTTAAGTAACTTACACTACTAACTGTACCATAGTGGTAAGAGTTATCTGTTTGGGATCGTCTTGACAACTCTCAAACTTCCAACCAATCTTGGTTTGATAATCGTTGAGTATTGTCAATAAGCCCAATCCAGAGCCATTACTTTTTTCTTCTTCTGCATTTTTTTCCAACTGTTCAATATATAAATCTTCCAGATTAGATGTTATTAATTTGTTGATATATTTTTTGAATTTATCGATCTTTTGGGGATCGATGCTGTTAGAGATCATAAAAATAATTTTTTCACTATACAAATAAAGTTGAATGCTGATGAGACCTGAAGATTTTTCATGATTAAATTTCATGGCATTTTCTAACAACTCATTAGCAATATAGCTAACAGCACTCTTAATTTCTGCCTGTCTTTGTATTGTGGTTGGCTCATCTTCGCTAATTGGAAAAAAAGTTGTTAAATAATCAGCCAAGAAATCCGCAGATAAACCATTATTGCGCCACCTTTGCTTAAGAGGGGAAGAGCTTGTAGAAAAGCCAATAATTAAATATTCCTGACTAGAAGGTGGATTTTCAATAAAATCTCCGAAAAGCTGAATCATTGTTATTTTCTGTCGATCATCAAGTGTGTATTTGAATGGGAACGATTGGATTAAATACTTAATCATTTTTGCTTGAGAATAACTAGCGTAATATCGTCATACACTTTAGTTTGTCCGATATGCTGGCGTACATCTTGAATAACTTTCTGTCTAATCTCTCTAGCTGACTTGTGGCAATTTTGTTTGACGACTGAACAAAGTCTTTCTATGCCATATTGCAACCCCGAACTATTTTCAGCTTCAGTAATGCCATCGGTATAAAGCACCACCACATCCCCAGAATTAAGATGAATTTGAGTTTGGGCAACGAAATCGACGATACTTTCTTCTAATCCTAGAGGAAACCCTAAATCTATCGTATCAATGCGTTCTAGGGTTCCATTAGCTCGGACTACAATAATTTCTTCGTGTTGTCCGCTCAAATCTATTTTGCCATTGTGGTAATCGACCAAAGACAGCGTTAAATTTTTGTTAGAACTCATGCGTTGTACGTTGTTATAAATTGTCCGATTGAGCGTTTCTAAAAATTTTTTAGGATCGGTTTCATTGTTTTCCATGAGAGTTCTCACGGCAGTTTGTATCATAATCATTAAAACTCCGCTTTCTAAACCGTGTCCAGTGACATCGCCAATGCCAATTTTGATTCGACCATTGGTTTGCAATACGTCATAATAATCGCCGCCTACTTCGTCTGCTGGTTCCATATATCCAGCAATTTCTAACCCTTCAATCTGACTCAACTCATTATCTTTAGGCAAAATCATCTGTTGGAGTTTGCGGGTGATTTCTAATTCAGTACTTAAGCGTAGATTTTCTGCTTGGAGACGGTTATTTAAGATGGTAATTTCTTGATTAGCTTGGGCAAGTTTTTCTAAGTATTCAACTTCTCGATCGCGCAAACGTTTTTTCTCTAAACAAGCTTCAATTCTGGCCCGTAACAAAGTTGAATTAAAGGGTTTGGTAAGATAGTCTTCTGCACCCATCTCGATACACTTAACAACGCTATCGATTTCATCTAAAGCTGAGATTGCGATCGCACGAATGTGTCGAAATTGATTTTCTCTGAGCCATTGTAGTACCTGATAGCCATTCATCTCTGGCATGAGAATATCGAGCAGCAGCAAGTCATAGTCTCCTGTTTGAATCATTTGGATGGCTTCCCACCCGTTAGCCGCAGTCGCAACCGTATATCCTTGTGCCTGAATGTGTCGAGAAAGTAAATCCCGATTGCTTTCGTTATCGTCTACAACCAGAATATTGCCCGACTGATCTTTGAGCTTTGTCTTGTTATCCTTTGCTAATTTAATCTCAGCAGGTTCCCTTGCTGTTGGGAGCAATTGGGGTTCTCCTGTTTGAATTGTCTGTAACTGTAAATAATCTTTGGCAATAGTATTGAGATCGCCAATAGCAGCGAGTAAAGATTGGGCAGCCGCATAAATTTTCCCCAAATCGCTTGTGAGTTCCTCTGTAACTTGTCCCAAAAGCTGTTCGCAAACTGCGATCGCCCTTTTTAGAGGAGGCTCTAACTCCAAAGGAAGCGTTTCGCTCAAAATACTTAGCACCTGATGAATGTCATCCGTGTGGATTTTGGTTGCATCGAGGTGTTGGTTAATCAGAGAAAGCAGTTCGCCACCGCAGCCGTGAATCTGCCCCAGAAGAGCGATTGTCGTTAATTTCCCCTCGGTTTCTTGGTCTTCGAGCAGCATTTCGCTATAGCCAATGATGGCATTGATCGGCGTGCGAAGTTCGTGACGCAGATGAGAAATGAGAGCGAGTTGGTTAGGATTGCGTGTTTCCATCTCTTAACTAACTTTTGCTAACAATGCTTCAATCTTTCCCAGTAAGCGAGGCAATTCAATCGGCTTGGTATCGTACTCGTCACATCCTGCTTCGAGCGCTTTTTCGCGATCGCCCGACATGGCATGGGCAGTTAGCGCAATCACGGGAATGGTTTTCGTTTGGGGATTAGCTTTGAGTTTTCGGGTGGCTTCCCAACCATCTATGACGGGCAAACTCATATCCATCAGAACAAGATCTGGCTTTTCTGAAGCGGTCATCGAGATGCCTTGGGCACCATCAGTGGCGACTAGCACATCGTATCCCTTACGGCTCAGCCGTCGAGAAAGCATATCTCGATTCATTTCGTTATCTTCGACTAAAAGGACTCTGGTCATTGATGTTATCTCCTTAAAAATTGATATTAAACACGAGCCGTTTTTTGTCGCTCGATTGCCTGCGATAGAAGATGATGGACTTCTTTGAGCAACGCTTGGCGATCGTAAGATCCCTTCTCAAAGACTTGATCGACCTGCTGGCGTAAAAGTTGGCGTTCTTCTTCAGCCAGTTCCTTAGCCGTGACGACGATCACGGGAATTGATCGCCACAGTGGATTTTGACGCAGTTCGTGAATAAATTCAAAGCCATCCATTTCTGGCATCATCAAATCCGAGATAATCAGTCCTGGTAAGTTGACTGAGAGCATTTCTAGCGCTTCCCGTCCATTTTCGACTTGCAGAACGCGCCAGCCTTCTTTTTCCAGTTGGCGACCGATCATCTGACTCGTCATTTTGTTGTCCTCCACAACCATCACCGACTTAGCGGATTGGGGGGAATGGTATTTTTGTAAAACTGCCGTTAAATGTTCGCGATTGACGGGTTTGAGGAGATAGTCAGAAGCGCCCAAAGCATAGCCCAGGTTTTTGTTATCGACAATGCTCATCATAATCACGGGGATATTGGCTACCTCTGGATCGGCCTTGAGATTGGTTAATACTGTCCAGCCATCCATACCGGGCATCATGACATCGAGGATAATGGCATCTGGACGAATTTCTCTGGCCAAAGAGAGTCCAACCGTTCCATTACTCGCCGTGATGACCTGAAATCCTTCTTTATTGAGATAGCGCTGTAAGAGTTCTTTGACGGTTTGGTCGTCGTCGATCGCCAAAATCGTACTGGTCTTAGCACAAGAAGATTCCGCGATCGCAATACTCTCTGTTTCCGATTCGCAAAACAGTTCTTGGACTTTAGCAGGTAACTCGATCATAAAGGTAGTGCCTTTGTCAAACTCGCTGCTAACGCGAATGTCGCCCTCCATCATCTCGCAAAATTTCTTAGTAATTGCCAGTCCTAAACCAGTACCGCCATACTTGCGAGTCGTAGAAGCATCAGCTTGCGTGAAAGCCTTAAATAGTTTTTCTTGTTGAGCTTGGGTCATCCCAATTCCCGTATCCGTTACTTGGATGCGAATCCAACTGCGGTTATCTTGCTTATAGCGACTGGCTTCGAGTGTAACGGTTCCTTTTTCAGTGAATTTATTGGCATTACTGAGCAGATTAAAGAGACTCTGACGAACCTTAGTCAAATCGGCATACATCGTGCCAATATTTTCAGGGCAGTTAACGATGAGGGTATTGTCATTTTTATTGACTAGAGGGGTAATAGTAGTGACGACCTCTTTAATCAGCGTGCCAATCTCAAAGGTTTCTTGGTAAAGCTCCATGCGACCGGCTTCAATTTTAGACAAATCGAGAATGTCATTAATGAGGGTCAATAAATGTTTCCCAGCACTATGAATTTTTTGCAAATCTGGAATTAACTCTTCCTGTTCTAAATCTTGGGCTTCTTCTTGCAACATCTCGCTGTAGCCAATGATGGCATTTAAGGGAGTGCGGAGTTCGTGGCTCATATTGGCTAAGAATTCGCTCTTGGAACGGTTAGCACCATCGGCTGCTTCTTTAGCCTCTTTTAATTCAGCCGTTCTTTCTTCAACCCGCAGTTCTAACTCCTCAAAGGATTCTTTTAACTGTTCTGCCATCTGGTGAAAGGAGTATGACAAGACATCGAGTTCGTCTGCCAGTTGCATATTCAGTTGTTGTATACTCTCGGTGCGATCGCCCATCTGAGGGTTTGGCTTGAGTCGGTATATCCTTTGAGTATCGTCTTCTCTTAACTTATGACACTCATCGAGAATGTCTTTTAAACGATGATTCAGCCGTTGTACAAACAAAGAAACTACCAATGCCAGTACAACTCCAGCGCCTAAAGCTCCTCCTACGGTAATCAACAGAACTGGTATTAACACGACGGACTGAGGTACCGCAGCTAGCATCAACCAGTTAGTTCCCTCCACCCTCTGATATGCCCAATAAGTTCCTTCTAAGACAATGATTCCGGCTTTATTGTGGTTAATTTGCTGCCAGACATTCTTGAGATGAGGTATATCTTTATACGTTGCTAAAGCATTAGCTTTCTCTGGTTGGGGTGGATAAGCCAGTAAGTTACCTTGTTGGCTGAGGATAGCAAAATAACTGTCTCCCCAACTTTGAGGGGTTTTTAGGCGATCGCTTAAAGCCGTTACGTTAATATCTAATCCCGAAACGCCAATTAGCTCTTTTTTGTCGTTAAAAATCGGAGCAGTAACCGTGGTCATGGTAATTCCTGCCCATTGATACGGTTCCAACCAGATAGCTTTGCCAGCTTTGATGGGTAATTTGTAATAGTCTTGTTCGAGACAAATGGGATCGACTTGACAGACATCTGCATAGCGAATGTTGCTATAGGGAGGCGGCAAAACTTGACCTATCTGACCGGCGGTATGTTGGTCAAGAAAAAAGTATGGCCAATAAGACTTTTTTTCTGGTACTAGCTTATAGGCAGCTTGACCAAAGTTAAGCGCCATCATCAAGGAAGACCGTTGCTTGAATAGGTCAAAAACCATTTGTTTGTAAGTATCTGCGTCTTTGATCCCCATGCGATGTAGGGTTTGAACTCCGGCTATTACACTCAGCATCGACTGTTCTGCTCTGGCCAGCTCTCCTTCAATCGACTTAACTTGCGTACTAAGATTTCCTTGAATTTCATGTTTAGCCTGATTTTCCAGCGCTCGATAGAAGAAATAAGAGATGCCGCCTAATCCTATCAAAGCACCGCATAATACGTTGATAAAGAGTCTAGATCCTATAGACGATTTAATAATGGGATTTTTCATAAGTTTTGATAGTTCGTTTTCTGATAGGCGATGGAACCGAATGCCAGAATACTAAGAAGTTTAATGGGTAGCTTGCAGCACAATCGCTTTTGATGATTTAGGAATGGAAGTCAGTAAACCGCTTTGAGTCAAGTAAGCAAAATAAGTCTCAAGTAACTCGTCATTAACCGGAGGACAGACTAAGGTGCGATCAAGGGAATTCCCATTTTCAAAATGAAACGCTCCTAAGAGTTTTTGTAGCAGGTGACGATTGGCAACAACTTTTTCCAGGGGGACTAAAACATTGTCTGAGCCATCAGCAACTAGTTTGAGTAGCTGTTCGCACCAAGATTGATAAGAAACCTGCTCCAACGAGTATCCTTTGCGAGTCATCCAGCTAAGTAGTTCCTGCCACTCTATTGGTTTGGGGTTGACAAGATGAAAGGCACGACCACAAGGCTTTTGTTGCTGGGATAGATTGGTAATGGCGCGAGTGACAAAATTGACGGGCACGAGATTGATCGTCGCCTTCAAATCAGGAGCCATTCCCATTTGCAGACAGCCCTTGAGCATTAGAGCGATAAAGCTTTTAGTTGAGCCAATTCCTGTTTGACAATGACCTATAATATTGCTGGGTCGATAGATAGAAACTGGCAATCCTCTAAAAGCTGCTGCCATGACTAGCTTTTCTGCTACATATTTGCTTTCGGCATAACCGTTCCCAAGACGGCTGCTATCGCCGATCGCATCTTTCTCCGTAATAGTTCTAATCCTGCCATCGGAAGTAGTAGCAAAAACGTCTACGGTTGATATGAAATGAACTGGCTTAATTTTTGTTTGGGTCGCCAAACGCAGGACTTCCTGAGTGCCCAAAACATTGGCAGCTTTTAGGGCAGAGTAGGGATAGACAACGTTAACCCATGCGCCGCAATGGTAAATGACATCAATTTTCTCGGCGAGTCGAGCAAACTGCGCCGGATTGATTCCCAAGTAAGGCTGGGTTAAATCTCCCAAAACTAATACGATCCTAGAATCAAAGCTATCGTCCCATAAGGAATAACGTTTGAGGGCGCTTTGTATTCTCGCTCTAGCTTCTTCTAGCTTACTGGCACGAATCAGACAATAAATGTCTGCTCTAGTTTGTTGGAGCAACTCGTATAAAAAGAAAGCGCCTAAAAATCCTGTCGCACCCGTTAAGAAAATTTCAGGGATAGGTTGAGCTAGAGTAGGCTGGGGATAGATGCTAGAATCAAGCGCTGTCTCTGCTTCTAAATTTTGATGTAAGCGCTCTGTCGGCTCGGTATGGCAGAGAGCCTCGATGGTTTCTGCCATCCCTGCTATGGTTGGCTTTTCCAAAAAATTCTCTAAAGGTAACTCCTGGTTAAATGCCTCGCTGACGCGATAGACAAGTTGAATGGCTAGCAATGAGTTGCCCCCTAGCTCACAAAAATTATCGTAAATGCCAATTTTCTCAATGCTCAGTAATTGACTCCAAACCTGAGCGAGTTTGGTTTCAACTATAGTACGAGGGGCAACGTAGGTTTCTTCGCTGACACGAGTCCACTGAGGAATGGGCAGAGCGCGGCGATCAACCTTGCCACTGGGAGTAAGGAGAAATTCTTCTAGAACGACAAACGCTGAAGGCACCATGTAATCGGGTAACTGCGATCGCACGAATTGTCGCAAGTTTCTGGCAAAAGAACCTGCCAATTCTCCTGCATGGGATACAGTTGCTAAAGGAGTAATATAAGCGACTAAGCACTTGTCTCCCAGTGGATTTTCTCTTGTCATAACTACTGCCTCCCGCACCTGTGGATGCTGTTCCAGTAATCCTTCTATTTCCCCAGGTTCGATACGAAAGCCGCGAATTTTTACCTGTTGGTCTATCCTGCCCAAGTATTCGATATTGCTATCTGACAGATAGCGGGCGAGATCGCCAGTTTTATACAATCGCTCCTCTGGGTTTTGGCTAAAGGGGTTATGAATAAATCTTTCTGCTGTCAACTCGGCACAGTTGAGATATTCTCTGGCCAGACAGACCCCGCCAATGTAGATTTCGCCTGAAACTCCTGCCGGAACAGGTTGCAATCTGGAGTCTAATAGATAAATTTGCGTGTTAGGAAGGGGTTGTCCGATCGGCGGCAGTGTAGACCAAGTTTGAGGCTTACCAGTGAGAGTATAAGAGGTGACGACGTGAGTTTCAGAAGGCCCGTAGTGATTGTGTAAGGTACAGTTAGGCATCTGAGCAAACCAATTAGCGAGCGACGGGGTAATACGCAATTGTTCGCCAGCCGTAATGACTTCTTTTAAATTCTTAGGAAGAATGCCTTCTCGCTCAATTGCTTCCGCGAGTTGCCTTAAGGAAACAAAAGGTACGAACAGCCTCTCAATGGCAGCTTTGTCAAGAAATTTTAATAGCTTGACCGGATCGCGTCGTGTTGTCTCTGAGATTAGCACTAATGTTCCACCACTACTTAAGGTGGAGAAAATTTCTTGAAAAGAAACATCAAAGCTAATCGGGGTAAACTGAAGGGTTCTAGAACCAATCGCGACGGATGATTGTTGGTTCTGCCAAGCCAGCAAGTTAACAAGCGCACAGTGAGGCATAGCAACCCCTTTAGGTCTTCCAGTCGAGCCAGAGGTATAGATAACATATGCCAGATTCTCAAGTGTCACTTCACTTTGAGGGTTATCACTGCTGTATTGAGCAATCACCCCTGCTTCAACATCTAAACAAAGTGATCGCGTTTCTATTTCAGATAGTCTTTCGAGGAGATGGCTTTGAGTGAGTAAAATTGATGCTTGAGCATCTTCCACCATCAAGCGCAAGCGATCAATCGGATAGGAAATATCAAGAGGGAGATAAGCTCCACCGGCCTTGAGTATAGCAACCAAGGCAATAATCAACTCTAGAGAGCGATCAAGATAGACTCCGACCAAAACTTCTGGTTTTACGCCTAACTTTCTCAAATAATGGGCTAGTTGGTTAGCTTTTTCGTTGAGTTCTCGGTAAGTCAAGCGCTGTTCGCCAAAAATGACTGCTACAGCATCAGGCGTTGTTGACACCTGCCCTTCTATAAGTTCGTGGATAGAAAAGTTCGACATCGTATCTTCTAAGGAATTTAAACTGGATTGCTCAAGGCTGGTTGAAAAAAGAACAAAGCGATCGCGTCCTTGTGCTTTGGCTTGATAAAGTGCTTGATCGGCTTCTGCTATTAAAGAGTCGGGATCGCTTTCTATAACTGGGATGGTGCTAGCCACTCCCAAGCTTACCGTCACGTATTCGCCAACTGAGGAGTCGCCACGAGCGAGCTTGAGGCTGTTTATCTGCGACTGTATATTTTTGGCAACTTCGATCGCGCCAGGTGCATCAGTGTCGGGTAAAATTACGGCAAATTCTTCTCCGCCATAGCGAGCAACAAGATCTGCCGGACGTTTAAGCGCAGTGCTAATTGTCTGAGCTACTTGCTTTAAGCAGCGATCGCCTGCTGGATGACCGTATTTATCGTTGTAGTTTTTGAAGCGATCGACATCGCAGAAAATCAACGACAAGGGTTTTTGCTCTCTTGCCATGCGCCGCCACTCTTGAGATAGGGAGCGATCAAAACGACGGCGATTGGCTACTCCAGTCAAGCTATCGATGCAACTGAGGCTCTCAAGTTCTTCGTTGGCTTTTTGCAGATTGGCTTCTGCTTTTAGGCGATCGCTAATTTCTTTTTGCAACTCCAACTCCACCATATCCGAATGTTCGGTCGTCGTCTCAAGTAAGATTTCTAAATCTGTCTTTTCCTGCTTTAATTCGTCGAGTTCTTGTTTGAGTCTTTCGATATGTATCAAAAGCTGCTCTCTTGCGATTTGCTCTTCTAAAGAGCGCCGAAAACGGGGTTCTGCTTGACTGTTTCTCTCTAATAATTCTGATTCGAGCAAAGTTTCAACTGCTTTAAATTCTAGCGGTTTAGCAAAAAAGTACCCTTGACCGTAGGTGCATTTTAAAACTTTTAATTGTGCTAGTTGATTAGCGGTTTCTATTCCTTCAGCAACGACATCCATTCTTAAATTGAGAGCCAGCGTTACAATCGCTCTGACAATTCCTAGATTTTGCCCGCTTTCATTCATTCTTTGCACAAAAGAGCGATCAATCTTCAAGGTTTTAATAGGAAAATTATGTAAATAACTTAAAGATGAATAGCCTGTGCCAAAATCATCCATAGAAAACTGGATGTTGAGAGATTTTAATTGCTCAATTATTGACAAAATTAATTGATTATTTTCTACTAATACACTTTCTGTAATTTCCAGCTTTAAACAATGAGGTTCGAGATTAGTCTCTTGTAAAATTTGCTTAACCTGTTGGATAAAATCAATTTTCAAAAGCTGTTTTCCCGATACATTGACACTAATCATTTCTAGAGAAGCATCGGGAAACTGTAACTGCCAAGCTCGCATTTGACGACAAGCTTCTCTTAATACCCAAAAGCCTAGAGAATTAATTAATCCCGTTTCTTCTGCTATTGAAATAAACTCCAAAGGAGATATCAGTCCGCGTTCTGGATGTTGCCAGCGTACAAGCGCTTCAAAACCAATAATTTTTCTATTTTCCAACAAGACAATTGGTTGATAGTGTAAGATAAATTCTTGTCGCTCAATTGCTCGTCGCAGATCGTTTTCTAGCTTTAAAACTTCCATTGCACGAAAGTGCATATCTGTATTAAATACCTGATAGCAAGATTTACCAAGCTTCTTGGCATGATGCATCGCTAGATCGGCATCTCGTAATATCTCTTCTGCTCGCTGATGATTTTGATTGCTCATAGCAATGCCGATACTAACATCGACAAAAATCTCATGTCCATCCAAATTAAATGGCAGTATTAATTCTTTATAAATGCGATCGGCAATTTGCGTTGCACAGTTAATATTTTTAATATTGTTGAGCAGAATAGCAAACTCGTCTCCGTCAAGACGGACAACTAAATCTCCATGACGAACGCAAGTTTCTAATCTACGAGAAAGAGCAATAAGAAGTTCGTCTCCTCTTTCATGTCCTAGACTATCATTAATAACTTTAAAGCGATCTAAATCTAATAAAATGAGTGCAAATAAATAATCTTTTTTTTGCTTATTTAAAGCAAGTTTATCTGATAAATCTTTTAGTAAAAATTTGCGATTAGGACGGCCAGTCAATTCGTCGTAAAAAACACCATGAGATAAATGTTCTTCTACCTGTTTAGTTTGACTGATATCGCGACAAATAATAATAGTTCCTTTGGAGCGATCATAACTATTTTTTAGGGGACTCCCCGTTATCTCAATCCAAATCCCATCAGAAGAGTCTTTGTGACATAAAAATAGTTCTTCTTCGGTAGAATAAGAACAAAAATCCTGAAGAAA
>CAYTUO010000056.1:0-15829 GCA_964441015.1 uncultured Pleurocapsa sp. | reverse complement strand
TTTTGCTTCAATCCCTTATTATACTTGGCTCTCAGCCCACTTGTCGCCCCCACAGCCCTAGAGCAAAAAGTTGAAGAACGCACCCGCGAACTGCTACAAACTCTAGAAGTTCTCAAAGCAACGCAAGCTGAATTGGTCATAGAAAATGCACTCCTCAGAAGCGCAGAACAACCCTCAACTTACGAATACCAGGTTGGGGGAAGCTTGCCGATGGATGCGCCAACCTATGTCGTGCGTTCTGCCGATCGCCATCTTTACAAAGCTTTAAAATTAGGAGAATTTTGTTACATTCTGAATTCGCGACAAATGGGTAAATCCAGCTTGCGAATACAAATTATGAAACGACTCCAAGCAGAAGGGATGAAATGTGCCGCGATCGATCTCTCAGAAATTGGCAATAAACAGCTAACAATGGAACAGTGGTATGCTGGCTTCGTTTATATGCTAATTAGTAATTTTAACCTCCTCGAACAAGTCGATCTTCGGAGTTGGTGGCGGGAGCATTCTTTCCTCTCACCAGTCCAGCGTTTAGGGGAGTTTATTCACGCTGTCTTGCTGGCAAAAATTCCTGAAAATATCATCGTTTTTATCGACGAAATTGATAGCGTTCTCAATCTCGATTTCCCGATTGATGACTTTTTTATTCTCCTGAGAAATTGTTATAACAAACGCAGCGATTTTTCAGAATACAAGCGCCTCACATTTGTTTTATTGGGAGTAGCAACTCCCTCTCAATTAATTGGCGATAAAAAACGAACGCCTTTTAATATCGGTCAGGCAATTCAACTCAATGGATTTCAATTACATGAGGCTCAACCCCTGCTGCAAGGATTGACAGAAAAAGTTAGTAACCCACAAGCGGTTTTAAAAGAAATCTTAGCCTGGACAAACGGACAGCCATTTTTGACTCAAAAACTTTGTAAATTAATTCGCAATGATTCCTCGACGATTCCTACCAACCAAGAAGCAGAATGGATAGAAAAATTAGTGCGATCGCAGATCGTTGAAAACTGGGAATCTCAAGATGAACCAGAGCATTTACGGACTATTCGCGATCGCATTTTCGGCAGCGAAATTAATCCGGCTAGCTTACTCAAGCTTTATCAAAACATTGTGCATCAGCACGAGTTCATTTCAGATGATAGTCCAGAAGAACGAGAATTGCTTCTATCTGGATTAGTCATCAAACAACAGGGAGTTTTAAAAGTGCATAACCGAATTTACGAATTAATTTTTGATGGCAATTGGCTCGAACGAACTTTAAAAATTCAGAAATGGGAACTCAAAACCCAGAATTCTTGATAGCCTCTGTCTTAGCTGCCATAATGAAGTCATTTTTATGAAGTCCAGAAATAGCGTGAGTCCACCAAGTTACGGTAACTTTACCCCATTCAGTCAGCAAGGCGGGATGATGTCCCTCTTTTTCTGCTTCATCGCCGACAGCATTGGTAAAGGCGATCGCACTTTTAAAATCAGGAAATTTGTAAACTTTTTCTAAGCGCAATACTCCCTCTCGTTCGAGAACTTCCCAACCAGGAATCTGTGATTTCAATTGTTCGATTTCTGCTTGAGTGACGGGTTGGGATTCGGGGTTACAAGCTTCGCACTGTTGTTGTTTTAGTTCTGCCATAGCTATTAATAAAGATTATAACGGTCGATTAGCTGCTCAGGAAATCAAGGAAAACAGGCGAGGACGCTTGTGCTTCGATTGTCGCTGCCAAATTCGGATTCCTAGACTGATAACAGAGGAAACTTGCCCCATCAGTTCGAGGTGAAGCAACCATTTTTGATAACGTAGCCTGAGAGCGTAAGTCCCTTGTTGTCCTTTTAAAAGGATTTCAGGAGCGGGATAAAAAATCTTGTGGATGCGACGCTCAACTAAAGTCAAAGTCCTAGTTACTCTTGCTAGTACTCGTCGTAGTTGCCATAGGCGGATAGCAAGATAAAGGTTGAGCAAACTTAGGGCTAGGTTAAATATAATAACAAATATAAGCATTTAGTGAGAGTATAATCAAACTTTAAGGCAGCAAGGGGAATTAGCTCAGTTGGTAGAGCGCTGCGATCGCACCGCAGAGGTCAGGGGTTCGAGTCTCCTATTCTCCATAAATTTTACAAATAATCAGAAAAATTAGCTGATATTTTCTCTCAAATGGCTTATGTTTTCAGATTTTTGCGACTTGGAAAAACGCGATCGCACCAGGACATCAAGACAACTGAAGTTGATCCTGGGGATTGATTGTAGATAAACTGGTAACTGCTAACCGTTGCTAAATAGATGTCTCAAACATTTCAATCTCGTATTTATGTTACCCTTAGACCGTCTGTTCTAGATCCGGCCGGGACAGCCGTTGAATCTGGACTCAAGCAGTTAGGTTATCAAGGTGTAGAAAAGGTCAGAATTGGGAAATATATCGAACTGACCCTAAGCGCAGAAGATGAGGCCCAGGCGCGAGAACAGCTAGATTTCATGTGCGATCGCCTTCTAGCTAATCCAGTCATTGAAAATTATCGCTTTGAGTTAACGCCCGTTGTTTCTAGTCCGACAGGAGTGGGGTAAGGATGAATTTTGGCATTGTTGTCTTTCCAGGATCGAATTGCGATCGCGACGTGGCCATGGTGACGGAGGGACTACTCGAACAACCGACTCGCATGATTTGGCACCAAGAAACGGACATTTCTGACTTAGATGTTGTCGTTCTTCCTGGAGGATTCAGTTACGGCGATTATTTGCGATGCGGGGCGATCGCGCGTTTTTCTCCCGTTATCAAAAGCGTTGTCGAACACGCTAAAGCTGGAAAATTGGTCTTGGGGATTTGTAATGGTTTCCAGATTTTAACAGAAGTGGGTCTGTTACCTGGAGCCTTAATTCGCAATCGAGATTTACATTTTATCTGCGATCGGGTTCCCGTCCGAGTCGAAAATACGAATTCCCCTTGGACTCAAGCTTACTCACTCAAACAAGTTCTCACACTGCCAATCGCCCACGGAGAAGGTCGTTACTACGCCGATGCTGATACCCTCAAAACTTTGGAAGATAACGGTCAAGTGCTGTTTTGCTACTGCACGCCAGAAGGAGACATTAATGACAGCAGTAATCCTAATGGTTCCCTAAACAATATTGCAGGAATTACTAACAAGCAAGGCAATGTTTTAGGGATGATGCCCCATCCAGAAAGAGCATCCGATCTCCTTTTAGGAGCAACCGATGGTCGAGGACTTTTTGAAGGGGTACTCGCAGCCAAATCTTCAGCAGAAATGGCTGTAATGACTTAAAGATAAATAATCCGATCGCAACGAAAAAGAAAAGTGCGATCGCGTGTTGTCAAAGCAATTCTTTTAGGAATGAAAGTGACATTTTTACCTCGTCGAACTCACGTTAATTTAACTTTGAAATTAGTCGCGTTGAAACACGACTGAAAGATTATTCGCTGGCATCTGTACGATTTCTAGTAAAGTTAGTCCTTGAGCATTTGCCACCCCTACTACATCTTCAAGGTTACGTACTCCCCATTCTGGATTTTGGGCGCGTAACGACTCATCGAAGGCAAGATTGCTAGGGGCAGTATGTTCTCCGTCTCGTTTGAAAGGCCCATACAAATAGAGAATGCCGTCGGAAGGTAGCAGACGATTTGCCCCCGCCATCAATCCCAAACAAGCAGACCAAGGGGATATGTGAATCATGTTAATATTAGCGATCGCATCCACAGAAATATTCTTTTCTTCAACTGACCAAACAGACTCCCGCACATCTATCTCTAAGGGTGGATGTACATTATCTGCCGGATAGTATTCGCGCCAAGCATTAATGCTTGCAATTGCCAGGGGATTAGAGTCGGAGGGAATCCATTGACGGGGACTCAGACGCGGTGCCAAAAAGATGGCGTGTTCTCCCGTACCGCTAGCGATTTCTAAAATATTGCCGCTAGGAGGCAGTACTCGTAACAAAACTTCTAAAATGGGTTCTCGGTTGCGTTGCGTTGCAGGTGCATACTGTCGTGCATCTGTCGGTCTATTCATCTCGCGCTACTTGCTCGGAATATGAAGACTATTTTAGAAAACTCGGTCTTTAAAGGCTCTAGATTCTAAAAACTCTGTTTTCTGCTTTCAAGTCTAATGCATTTATTGCATCTTTAGAATGCAAAATATCTATTTTAACAAACATTTCGTTACCCAAAATACAAAATTTGCCTGTATAAAACTAATTAAATGTTTACATGACTTAACAGCAAGCTCAAATCAAATTAATGTTTTCAGTTATCTAAAGCCATAACAGTTACCAAACATCCTACAAAACAGCGATCGCGATTTGATAAGTCTTCATAGTAAGAACTCTAGAAACTTCATAATTTGACTCAAACTTAAAAATTCAAACCAGACTGAAGGAGAAATTAGCCGTGGTACAAGCACCCCAACGAGAAGAAGCCGCAACGCTCAACAAGTTTGAAAAATTCAAAGCAGAAAAAGACGGACTCAAAGTAAAAGACGAACTCGATTACTTTGCCCAGATTGGCTGGGAAGCAATGGACAAAACAGACTTGGAACATCGACTCAAATGGGTGGGAATCTTTTACCGTCCTGTCACACCCGGTAAATTCATGATGCGGTTGCGTATTCCCAACGGCATTTTGACTAGCCAACAGATGCGCGTTCTCGGCGAAATCGTCCAACGCTACGGAGATGATGGAAGCGCTGACATTACCACCCGACAAAATCTACAGTTACGAGGAATTCGCATCGAAGATGTTCCTGAGATTTTCCGCCGCCTCAAAGCTGTGGGGATGACTTCTGTTCAGTCAGGGATGGATAATGTTCGCAACATTACGGGATCTCCAGTGGCGGGACTCAATGCCGATGAGTTAATCGATACCCGCGAGTTGATCGAGAAAGTTCAAGACATGATTACCAATCGAGGAGAGGGGAATTTTGAGTTTACCAATCTACCTCGTAAATTCAATATTGCGATCGAAGGAGGACGGGATAACTCAGTTCACGCCGAAATTAATGATATTGCCTTTGTTCCTGCTTATAAAGAGGGGCAATTAGGCTTTAACGTCATCGTTGGCGGCTTTTTCTCGGCTAAACGTTGTGAAGCAGCAATTCCTTTGAATGCTTGGGTGCCTGCCAATGACGATGTAGTCGATTTGTGTAGAGCCATTTTAATCGTCTATCGAGACAATGGTTTGCGTGCCAATCGCCAAAAAGCGCGACTGATGTGGTTAATTGACGAAATAGGCATCAAGCAATTCCGCGCAATGGTAGAAAAGCAGTTCGGTCGTTCTTTAGCCACAGCCGCCGAAAAAGACGAAATTGACTGGGAAAAGCGAGATCACCTGGGTGTTTTCCAGCAACAACAGCCAGGATTTAATTATCTTGGCTTGCACGTTCCCGTTGGACGACTTTATGCTCAGGATCTGTTAGATCTGGCGCGGGTGGCAGAGGTTTACGGAAGTGGAGAAATTCGCCTTACTGTCGAACAAAATGTGATTATCCCCAACATTCCCTCTGAAAATCTAGACGCTTTCCTAGCCGAACCGCTACTAGAGAAATTTACCATTAATCCTAAGCCGCTAGAAAGAGCATTAGTTTCTTGTACTGGCGCTCAGTTTTGCAATTTTGCCCTAGTGGAAACGAAAAATCGGGCACTCGCGCTAGCTAAAGCGTTAGATGAAGAATTAGAATTGTCGCGTTCCGTGCGAATTCATTGGACGGGATGTCCTAACTCTTGCGGACAGCCTCAAGTTGCCGATATCGGACTTATGGGAACCAAAGTACGCAAGGATGGTAAAACCGTAGAAGGCGTAGATTTGTATATGGGTGGTAAGGTTGGAAAGGATGCCCACCTTGGTACCTGTGTAGAGAAAGGGATTGCCTGCGACGATTTATTACCAGTTTTAAAGGATATCTTGATTAAGAATTTCGGTGCTAAACCTAAGCTTGGTGATTAGTGATTAGTGATTAGTGATTAGTGATTGGGAGATCTACTCACCTTCTCACCAGTCACGACCGATTTCCCCCAAAATCATTCATTTCCTGTTGAAGGACTTCGCGTTCGTGTCGAAGAGAAATGAGAATAGATTCAGGTAATTGTTCCTGTTTGGCGAGGGCTTGTTCGTAGTAAGAAAAGGCTTGTTTCATTAACTCAAGATCTTGATTTTTTTTCCCCTGTTGGCGGAGAATTTGACCTGTGAGGTACTGCAATTCTGGGTTCTCAGGAGCAGCTTCTAAGGCTTTTTCTGCAAATGGCAAGGCTTTATCGTATTGTTTTAAATCTCGATAAGCCACAGCAAGGCCGCGATCGACTAGATAGGTGGGTGCAGCAAATTTCTCGAAGCGATCGATAGCTTGTTCGGGACTGGAAAAAGGAAGATTGACGGCTAGCATTAAATCTAAGTATCCCTTGACTAAATTCAGTTCGGGATCTTCGGGGGCGTTTTCTTCTGCGGCATCGAGATATTGAAAGACTTGCTGAAGTTTGGTCAGCGCACTGACGGGATCTTGTTGCTGCTTGTAGATATAAGCCCCTTCTAAGAAGTGACCGACGGCGACGTAAAGATTTCCCCGAACGGGATCGCTCTCTTTTAACTGTTCTGCGGTTTCTAAGGTTTTGCTAGCATAGATTTTGAGCGCTTCCCAATCTTTCTCAGTGTAGGCGATGGAGGCTCGAATTGCGTGCGCTAGAGGTTCGCTGGCTTCAGTGCGATCAGCTTCTACCAGATAGTTTTTGGCTTCTTTATAGTTGCCTTTGCGGAAAATTGCTTCAAACGCTGCTTCTGTTTTGGCTCCGATATTATGAGGATTAGTTTGGCGAAATGGATCGCCTGCTAGGGTTGGACTTCCCCACAGACTCAAAGCCATTGTCAAAGCTACAGAAGCACTTAAGGAAATTCGCTTGGATGCTGTCAGCCGCCCTTTCATGGTTTTCTCCAGAAAACGATAGGGGATTAAAAAGGGTTTAAATTTAATGACTTGATGCTACCAGATAATCTGTCACAATTGAAACAAAGCTTAAAGATTTGCTCGATCAATTCACTCGTGAATGCTTTATCTAAAAAATCTGGTTTATCATCCCCCTGCAACTTCCACGCCGATACTCAACGGAATTAACCTAGAACTCGCTCCCCAGGAATTAGGGTTGGTTATTGGGCCAAGCGGTTCTGGGAAAACTACACTTTTGGAGATCCTAGCAGGACTGGCTGAAAAAACGAAAGGCGATATTTTTTGGCGCGACCAAGAACTGACTCCCCTGCACTTACAACAACTAGCTGGTCTTGTGTTTCAGTTTCCAGAACGGCATTTTTGCGGCGGAACGATTTTAGAAGAATTGCGTTTGGGTCATCCTGAGTTGGGTTCGGAACGCATCAAGGAAACGCTCAAGGAAGTAGGATTAGACCATCTTCCCTTAAATACCCCTCCTCACGCGCTGAGTGGCGGTCAGCAGAGACGGTTAGCGCTAGCCGTACAGCTAATTCGTCAGCCTAATTTATTGCTTTTAGACGAACCTACTGCTGGATTAGACTGGTCTATGCGCCGTCAGCTAGCCAAGCTGCTTTCTAAACTAAAAACTCATTGGACGTTATTGGTGGTCAGTCACGATCCTGGTGAGTTATTGCCGATCGCCGATCGCTGTTGGAAAATCGAGCGCGGAGATCTTCATCCGGTCGATCCTGCTACTTTATTGGCTCATTCTCAAGACTAAATTTAACAACATCGATGATGGCTTCTAGACAACAATTGCCAACGCTAGAAGAGGTTTGGCAAAAAACGTTAGGCTGGCAACCCAATCCAAAACAGCATGAACAATTTCAACAATTGTATGAAGAAATTTTAGCGGGAAACCGTCAGTTTAATTTGACTCGCATAACTGAACCTAGCGAATTTTGGGAGAAGCATCTTTGGGATTCTCTAGTAGGTTTGAGCGGATTAGGAATCTCTCAGGAATTAGAAAAAAATCAAAATCTTGCTGCGATCGATATTGGAACTGGGGCAGGTTTTCCCGGAATTCCCATTGCGATCACGCTTCCCTGTTGGACAATTACTCTGCTTGATTCTACTCGCAAAAAAATCAATTTTCTTAAAAATATAACCACAAAACTAAACCTAGAAAATATTAAAACTTTAGTAGGAAGAGCCGAAGAAATTGGACAAAACGCTTTACATAGACAAGCCTACGATTTAGCTTTGATTCGAGCAGTTGGAGAAGCTTCTGTCTGTGCTGAATATGCTTTGCCTTTATTAAAAATTGGTGGTTTGGCAATCCTTTATCGCGGTCATTGGCGCGATCGCGATCGTTCGTCTCTACAGTCGGCCGCAGATAAACTCGGTGGTAACATTGAATCGGTTACAGAGCTAGTAACGCCTTTAAGTCAGAGTATTCGTCACTGCGTTTATCTTCGCAAGCTTTCGCCAACCCCTTCTCAGTTTCCTCGTTCGGTAGGTATTCCCGCACAAAAACCGCTTTAAAAATTTACACGACTGATGCTTTGGATTTCTTCGGCATTGGCTGTTTGGCAAGGGTAGAGAGACGACCATATTTGTAGTAAGCGGCACAAGCGCCTTCCGAGGACACCATACAAGCCCCTATAGGATTTTCGGGGGTACAAGCCATCCCAAACACCTTACATTGCCAAGGTTTTAAGACCCCTTTGAGAATTTCTCCGCACTGACAAGCGACAGCATCAGAAACTTTAAAGTTAGGGACACAAAACTTGACTTCTGCATCAAAATATGCATATTCTTCTTTGATTGCCAATCCTGATTCGGTTATCTCTCCCAATCCCCGCCATTCAAACTTGTCTCGGACTTCAAAGACTTTACTCATGGCTGCTAGGGCGATGCTGTTACCGCCTTCGCGAACGAGGCGAGTGTATTGGTTTTCTACTTCGCAACGACCCTGAACAATTTGCACCAGAAGCATCCAAATCGATTGCAGGATGTCGAGGGGTTCAAATCCACAGATAACCAGAGGTTTGTGATATTTCTCGGCAATAATGTGATAGGGTTCTATCCCGATGATGGTACTGACGTGACCGGGCCCGATAAAACCGTCGAGTTTTAAGTCAGGATTGTTCAGGAGGGCTTCTAGTGCAGGAACGACGAGGACGTGATTGCAAAAGAGGCTAAAGTTATGGATGCCTTCGGCTTCTGCTTGCAGGACGGTTAAAGCGGTACTAGGGGCAGTCGTTTCAAAGCCTATTGCGAAGAAGACCACTTCCTTATTCGGGTTTTCCTTGGCAATAGACAAAGCATCGAGGGGAGAATAGACCATGCGAATATCTGCGCCCTCAGCTTTCGCTTGCAGCAAACTCTTTTTGGAACCTGGAACCCGCATGGCATCACCAAAAGTGGTAAAAATTATGTCAGGATATTCGGCAAGGGCGATCGCAGCATCTAACCGTCCTCTGGGCATCACGCACACCGGACAACCAGGGCCATGAATCAATTCAATGCTTTGAGGTAAGGCTGCTTCAATGCCGTATTTAAAAATGGAGTGGGTGTGACCGCCACAGATTTCCATCAATTTAAGCGGTTCTTGAGAAGTTTTTGGCAACAGTTCGCTTAATCGTTGAATTTCTCCGAATAAGACTTTTGCTTTTTGGGGATCTCTAAATTCAGTTACGTATTTCATTTTTTCTTCTCCCTACTATTACCAAAGGTAGCGCTCTTGAATTTAAAAGACAAAATTTTGTTAGATAAATTGAATAAACTTTTTTAAACCAAATAATTAAGTATTTGCTCAACTAAAATCCAACCTGATTAGGGGAATAGTAAACGTTGAAAACCTTCTTGTTCAAAATGATAGTCAGTAGTAAGTGCCTCATTAATACCACGCTGACGCATTAAAATGAAACTAACAGCATCGCATAGAGAATAGCTTTTATCTTGTCGCGCCATTAGAAGGTTGAATGCCTCTCGGTGTAATAGCTCATCTACCCATACAGTTTCAATATCAGGGTTTTCTAAAAGATCAGCAACGAATGTAAGAGCAGCTAAACGTGGAAATCGACGTGCATTTGTCAAAGCAACATATTCCGCCAAAACATAATTGTTTGTTAATTTAATTCTGGCATTTTTATACAAGTCACAAGCATTTTTATGTAAAGGTTCAGATTTAGATTGCAGGCACAATAAACCCGATGTATCAAGGAGCATTAATCCTCCTGATTATTATTCGCATATTCTTTAGCAAGGTCAGCGTCAATCCTCTCATTATCTGTGCCTGTTGGATAACCAAGATCGATTTCACCAAAGTGATTCTCAAACCGTTGTCTAGCTGCTTGCTTGTCTGCTTCTAATAGTGTTATTTTGAAATTCTTGCTGGACTGCCAATCTCTGTATTCAGATGGATTTTTATAAGGTAGCTTAGAAATTTCCTTCTTTATCTTTTTAGCTGTATTAAAAGATAATACTTGCGAAAAAGTTAAGATAGAACATCCAAAAAAGAATGGTGCATATAAAAATATAACTAAAAGTATAAAAAACTGATTGCGTAAATCGCTCTTTGAGGAGACTAGAAAAGTTACTAGAGAGAGAGTTAAAACAAAAAACAGGAAAAACCCAACTGATAAAAGAATGTTTAACATCCATATTACTCGGTCGAGACGAGTGAATTTACGTATTCCCAACTTCCCATCGTCCTCAATAGTTAAAAAAAGGTTAGCTCTTTTAAAATCTAAATACTTTAGCCTTCCTTTTGATAGTTCATTTAAATAAATAATTTCTTCTCTTAAATGTTTTTCAGCATTTATTCCTTTTGTATATTTAAAAATTTCCGAATTTAGTTCCTCTTGTAGAATTTCTTTGGTTTTTCCGGTTGCTCCCTTATCTCCAAGAAAATCTTTTATTATTGTCCATTTTCTCTTTGACCAAGGATCTAAAAACTCGTAGATTGCTTTTGCATTAATAATCCCCGCAATTAATATAATCAAAGAAATGATCCAAGGATTTTTACCTTCTACAATCGGATTAATTATAGTTTCAAGCATACGAATCCCTATACTGATATGTCTAGCTACTATTCAACTACATTACTGCTGTTATTTCTGCTAACATTGCTAAGGTTTCGGCCGCTTCTTGTTCATCAAGACGACTCAGCGCAAAACCGACGTGAACTTGCACCCAATCGCCGATACAGGATTCGATGGGATGCTCGTCATCGACAATGCAGGCAATATTGACTTGTCGCTTGACTCCTCCAATATTGACCATCGCCAATTTATGGACAGAATCGGTAATTTCAACAATTTGACCGGGAATTCCTAAACACATTTGGGTTAATCATGGGTTAAACTTATTCTGGCGGCGGCGATCGCGACTTGGCCCAGGGATAATCCGCCATCATTGGGTGGAACTTGTCTGTGAGTCAGCACTTGGAGATTCATAGCTTCCAAGCGATCGCGTACCTCGACTAACAGCAGTTGGTTTTGAAATACGCCACCAGTCAGGGCGACTCGCTCGATCTTCTCTTCTCCATCAGTGCAACGAATGTGATCGACCATTGACACAATCGCGTTAGCTAATCCTCGATGAAATCTGGCAGCTATAATTCCTCGATTAGTACTGTGTTTTAAGTCTTCTAGGAGTGCTTGCCACATCGGACGAGGCTCTAGGTAGTAGGGGAAGAAAGATTGCCCTCTATTCTCTAGATTAGCGAGAGTAAAGGGATAACCCTGGATTTCTTCAGAGTGAGTTAAGATGTAGGACTCGGCTATTGTTTCTAGTGCGATCGCGCCTTGACCTTCATAGCTACAAGACTCCCGACAAATCCCTATTGCTGCCGCCACTGCATCAAACAAGCGCCCGCCCGAAGAAGCAACAGGAGAGTTGATCCCTTTTTCCATCATTTGATCGAGGAGAATGAGGGGTTTTTTCTGAAAGAATGCCAAAAGTTCGAGATTTTCAGCTTCTAACGGTAAATTAGAGCCAAAAGCAGCTTTTAAATGGGCATAAGTATTGCGCCAAGGCTGATAGATTGCTTGTTCTCCTCCAATCATCGCCACGGGTTTGAAAGTTCCTAGCCGCTTATAGCCTTGGTAATCAGCTAAGAGAAATTCCCCTCCCCACAAGGTATCATCTTCTCCGTAACCCAAACCATCTAGAGCAATTCCAAGTACTGGGGACGTATCGATAGGCAAACCATTTTCTACCAGACAAGCTGCAACATGAGCGTGATGGTGCTGGATAGAGTAAAGTTTGAGAGAGTTAGCCGTCGCGAGTTTTTGACCAAGTTTAGTGGATAGATATTCGGGATGAAGATCGATCGCGATCGCAGTCGGCTGATGTTCTAATAAACTCAGGTAGAGATTGAGCGTCTTATGATAAGCTTCAGACGCAGCAGCATTCTCTAAATCGCCGATATGTTGAGAGAGAATCGCCTGTCCATCCCGCAGCAGACAGAAGGTATTTTTCAGTTGACTACCCATCGCCAGGATAGGGGGGATTTTTTGGAAGCCTTCTGGTAAATTAATAGGAGCAGGGGCATAACCACGGGCACGACGGAGAATTTGGAGATGGGGTTTAGTCTTGCCGATTTCAATGACTCTTACCACTGAATCATCAACGCGGTTAACAATATCGCGGTTATGAAATAAAAAATAATCTGCAATTCCCGTTAGCTTTTTTCGAGCCTCTTCGTTATCAATGCACTGAGGTTCGTCCGATAAATTGCCGCTAGTGAGAACAATAGGAATTTCTAAGCGCTTCAAGGCCAGATGATGTAGAGGTGTATAGGGCAACATAAAGCCCAAGTAATTGTGACCAGGGGCGACGGAAGGGGCAAGGGAATCTTCATCGTTTTGATTTTCCAGTTCTTTCTTTTGTAAGAGAACAATTGGGGCGGCGGGACTTTGTAAGAGTTCTCTTTCTGTCGAATTCACAAGGCAATATCGCTCAATTATCCCGATATCTCTGGCCATTAACGCTAAAGCTTTATCAGGACGGCGCTTGCGTTGGCGCAATCTTTGTACGACTGCTTCATTCGTGGCATCGCAGGCAAGATGAAAGCCCCCCAATCCCTTAATTGCAACGATCTGTCCTTGTTGGATTAAAGTACAGACGGCATCGAGATCATCTAATACTATTTTGGATTTTGGATTTTGGATTTTGGATTGGGAATCACTTTCTAAATCTGAATGCTGTAAATCTATCTGTCCTATCCTTTTTTCAAATTGGTATAAGCTAGGATAACAAAACAGATTAGCGGTAACTTGCTTGCTATCAGCACTTTCTAGCCAGACTTTGGGGCCACAGACAGGACAAGCAGTTGGTTGGGCATGAAATCTGCGATCGCTCGGATCTTCGTAATCTCTAAGGCAGTCAGGACACATCTTAAACCCTGCCATGCTAGTATTGCAGCGATCGTAAGGCAAGCGTGTAACAATGCTCAGGCGAGGGCCGCAGTGGGTGCAGTTAGTAAAAGGATAACGATACCAGCGACTCAAAGGAGCAAAAATTTCGCTACGACAAGCCGAACAAGTGGCAGCATCAGCAGCAATTTCCGTGCGGATAGCCGTGTTACTACTCTTGGCAATAGTAAAATCGGTAAAGGTGCGATCGCTTTGATAGGGACGGCGGCTAATCGCTTCAATTTTTGCTAGGGGAGGACATTCAACCCGCAATCGTCCTACAAACGTATCAATCACTTCTGGCTTGCCCACGACATAAATCCATACTCCCTGACCATCATTGCCCACCTCTCCGCGCAACCCACAATCTTGAGCAAGGCGATAAACCGTCGGACGAAATCCTACTCCCTGAACTGTCCCCCGCACTCGAATTTCCTCGGCTATCTCTGCGTCTCTGCGTACGCCAGTTGCTTCAACGGAGGGAACCTCCGCAACGCACTGGCTCCTCTGCGTGAAATCAAACATCAACTTCAAGTAGAAAGCGGAACACTACTAACAACGATGCCATCTAAATCTGCATACAACCACTCGCCCGGAGTAAAAGTAACCTCGCCAAAACGCACTGGAATATTTTTGTCACCCAAACCGCGCTTGAGACTCTTTAAAGGATAGGTGTTGAGCGCTTTTATACCCAAGGGAAGCTTAGCCAGTTCAGCAGCATCACGGATTGCCCCATAAATGACCAGTCCAGCCCATCCATTTTGTACAGCTAAAGCACCCAGTTGATCGCCGAGAAGGGCACAGCGCAGTGAACCCCCCCCATCAATGACGAGAACGCGATTATTACCTGACTCTGAGAGCATTTCACGAACTAGCGTATTATCCTCAAAAATTTTCAGGGTGGCGATCGCACCGCTAAACTCGATCTTACCCCCATAGTCGCGAAACAGAGGTGCAACGATACGGACTTTCCCCTCACCGATTAGCGTTTCATTGGCATCGAGTAAATCGGTGGTATTTGGCATGATTTCCTCACTAATCACTGATTACTGATTACTGATTACTGATTACTAATCACTGATTCTAGCGGTTGGCAAAATTAACATGGCATCGCCAAAGGAATAAAAGCGATAGCGCTCTTGTATAGCTTCACGATATAACGTTAAAACGCGATCGCGTCCAATTAAAGCACTGATTAAAATTAACAAACTAGAACGGGGCAAATGAAAGTTGGTAATCATTCCATCGATGACGCGCCAGCGATAGCCTGGATAGATAAATATATTCGTTTTCCCGCGAAAGGGGAGTAAAAACTTGCCGCCAGCTTTTTCCGTCTCTTGGGCGGCCCCTTCTAAGGATCGTACTACCGTTGTCCCAACTGCAATCACTCGTCCGCCATTGGCTTTTGTTTCTTCGATCTTTTCTACAGTCAACTCAGGAACGTCTACCCATTCTTGATGCATGATGTGCTGGGTAATATCTTCGACTTCTATGGGACGAAACGTGCCAACGCCAACGTGAAGCGTTAGATGAGCTTGTTGAATTCCTTTATCTTTTAAGCGTTGAAAAAGTTCCTCGGTAAAGTGCAATCCTGCCGTTGGCGCTGCGACTGAACCTGCATTTTGAGCATAGACGGTTTGATATTGGTTGGGTTGAGCGTGAGAATGAGTCACGTAAGGCGGAAGAGGGATGTGACCAAATTTTTCTAATGAGTCCCAAAAAGACTGACCGGAAGGCATTTGAAACTTTAGCAGTCGTCCGCTTGTGGCTTCATCCCTGGCGATAACTTTGGCTTTGAGTCGAAGCTCTTCTTCTATCTCTAAGTCTGACGCTGCATCGAATACAATTTCCGTTCCTATCTTAAAACGCTTTCCTGGTTTTACCAACGCCAGCCAGCAATTTTCTTCCTTCTCCTCTAATAGTAAAATTTCTACAGGAGAGCCAGTTAACTTATGTCCGTAGAGTCGTGCGGGGATCACGCGGGTGTTGTTGAGAACCAGTAAGTCGCCAGGTTGTAGCCAATTGGGTAAATCCCGAAAGATGTTATGGTAGTGGGTGGTGGGAGAGTTGACGACTAATAGGCGCGAACTATCTCTGGGAACGACTGGATCTTGAGCGATTAACTCTGATGGTAGCTCGTAATCGTAGCTAGATAATGACTGGTCGTGGAGCATTAATTGTTCGTTGCTTGCCGTGCGTTCTGTATTATCGGTCATTGTTTTGCGTACATTTTTAACTACCCGCAAAAAACCAGAAAAATTGGGTAATTTCCCCCATTGTAAATCGAGTAGATCGGGGGCTTTTCCCCTTGGAAGTAAGGGATATTTCCTGCAAGACTGAAGGTGAAGCATCTACTGGGACTTTTGGCGGCAAGTTATGGATTACCTTTACTTTCTGGCTAATGCTAGCTTAACTCTGCGAGTTATAGAATATCTTCGCACTAAGAATTATCTGTCTGTTTGCTCTGTGACAGTAATTCACCAGATTAA